>NZ_JBMOWY010000084.1:0-5246 GCF_049310345.1 Stenotrophomonas sp. GZD-301
TCGACAATCAAGGCGGAGAAAAAGAAATCTCCCCTCCCTGCTGCTTTCCCCCCCCCCCCCGACCCCGTCACGCGGGGGGAGGACTACAATCAGGCTCCCCTCCACGTGCGTTGCCTGCTCATGAAGAAGCTGTGCCTGCTGCTGTTCGCCCTGTTCTGCCTGGCCGCCACCGGCTGCGACCAGGAGTACCGCAATCATCGTGCCGAGCGTAGCAAGCCGAAGATCACCGTCAGCGACGGCATGCTGACCGTGCGCCGCGCACCCGCGCCGAACATCATCGTGCTGCCGAACGGCCACATGAAGATCGACGAGATCGAGATTCCGCTGGATGCCAGCCAGCAGGCCCTGCTGCAGCAGATGTTCGGCCAGCTGCAGGTGCTGCGCCAGAACACCCTCACCGATGCCGCGCCGGATCCGGCCAAGCGCTCGGTCAAGATCCAGGTGCCCGAGGGCATGCAGCCGATCCCGCCGGATCTGGTCGCGCGCATCCCGGAGTTCAAGGATTACACCGAGACCTTCGACAACCTGCAGGCCGACCGGCACTGAACCGGTAGCGCCGACCGCTGGTCGGCTGCCTCACCGCGATGGAACCGACCGCTGGTCGGTTCCATCGGCAGGAATCAACCGCCGCCGCCACCGCCGGCGTGGATGCCACCGGCCGTCAGCGCCGCCGGGTCGAGCAGCGTGCGCAGCTCCGCCTCGGAGAGCCCGCTGTCTTCCTTGGCCACGTCCAGGACCGGCCGCTGCTCCTTGTAGGCGCGCTTGGCGATCGCGGCGGCCTTTTCATAGCCGATGATCGGGTTCAACGCGGTCACCAGGATCGGGTTGCGATCCAGTGCTTCGCGCACGCGGTCTTCGCGCACGGTCAGCCCGGCGATCGCGGTGTCGGCCAGCAGGCGCGAGATGTTGGCCAGCAGGCCAATCCCATCCAGCAGGTTGGCGGCAATCAGCGGCAGCGTCACGTTCAACTGGAAGTTGCCGGTCTGACCGGCCACGGTGATCGCGGTGTGGTGACCGATCACCTGCGCACACACCATCACCGTTGCTTCGGGAATCACCGGATTGACCTTGCCCGGCATGATCGAGCTGCCCGGCTGCAGCGCCGGCAGTTCGATCTCGCCCAGCCCGGCCAGCGGACCGGCGTTCATCCAGCGCAGATCGTTGGCGATCTTGATCATCGCCACCGCCAGCGCGTTGAGCTGGCCGGACAGCTCCACCGCATCGTCCTGCGCGGCCAGGCCCTCGAACTTGTTCTCGGCGCTGTCGAACTTCACCCCGGTCTGCTGCTTGAGCGCCTTGGCCACACGCTCGCCGAAGCGCGGGTCGGCGTTGATGCCGGTGCCGATCGCCGTGCCGCCCAGCGGCAGCCGACGCAGCCGCTTGAGGCTGTCTTCGATGCGCGCCTGCGCCGAGGCAAGCTGTGCCGACCACGCACCGAACTCCTGCTCGAACGTCAGCGGCATCGCATCCATCAGGTGCGTGCGACCGGTCTTGACCACCTTGCGCAGGCTGCGGCCCTTGCGGTCGATGGTCTTGCGCAGGTGCACCAGCGCCGGCAGCAGCTGCTCGTGCACGCCGAGCAGCGCCGACACGCGCAGCGCGGTGGGAATCACGTCATTGGAGCTCTGGCCCTGGTTGACGTGGTCGTTGGGATGCACCGCGACCTTGCCGGCCTTGCCGGCGCGATTGGCCAGCGTGGCGATGACCTCGTTGGCATTCATGTTCGACGAGGTGCCCGACCCGGTCTGGTAGACGTCGATCGGAAAATGCGCGTCATGCCGGCCATCGGCGACATCGGCCGCGGCCACTTCGATGGCCTTGGCGATGTTCTTGGGCAGGTGGCCCAGCTCGGCATTGACCGATGCGGCCGCGCCCTTGACCAGCCCCAGCGCGCGGATGAACCCGCGCGGCATGCGCTGCCCGGACACCGGGAAATTGTTCACTGCGCGCTGCGTCTGCGCGCCCCACAACGCATCGGCGGGTACCTGCAGCTCACCCATGCTGTCGTGTTCGATCCTGAAACCCTTGCTCATTGCATGACTCCGCGATTCTTTCAGTGTGGAAAGGGAATGGCGGCTGGCAACGGGCCTGGTTCCCTGGCTGGCGGCTCTGCGCACGATACTCCGATGCCGCGCTGAAACCCAAGCGCGCCAACGATCGGCTAGACTCGGGATTCACCTCCATTCAGAAAGCCTTCCGCCCCCTATGGGTGACGACCCCGACAGTAGTTCCTGGCGTGCCGCCGCGCACGCACCGCTGCCCGCGCCGCGCGCCGGCCTGTACACCGCCACGCCGATGACGACGTCATCGTGGGGCCGCGCATGATCGGCAATCTGCTGCTTCTGCTGCTGGCCTTCGGCCTGGTACTGCTCAACGGCTTCTTCGTTGCCGCCGAGTTCGCCCTGGTCAAGCTGCGCCATACCCAGGCGGTGGGCCTGGCCGCACAGCACGGCTGGCGCGGCCGCCTGCTGCTCAACGTGCATTCGCATCTGGATGCCTACCTGTCGGCGTGCCAGCTCGGCATCACGCTGTCCTCGCTGGGCCTGGGCTGGGTCGGTGAGCCGGCCTTCGCGCACCTGCTGCAGCCGCTGTTCGATGCGCTGGGCATGGGCGCGGACGCCTCGCGCCTGACCGCCTTCATCATCGCCTTCAGCGTGATTTCGTTCCTGCACATCGTGCTCGGCGAACTGGCGCCGAAGTCGATGGCGATCCGCCGCCCCGACCGCATGTCGCTGTGGACCGCCGCACCGCTCTACCTGTTCTACTGGGCGATGTTCCCGGCGATCTGGCTGCTCAACAACAGCGCCAATGCGCTGCTGCGCCTGGCCGGCTGGGGCGACGTCGAACACACCTCGCACCGCTACTCGCGCGAGGAACTGAAACTGATCGTCGGCCGCCAGCAGCCCACCGGCGACGCGCCGGACCACGGCCTGACCCTGATGAGCCACGCGCTGGAGCTGCCCGAGCTGGTGGCCGGCGACCTGATGCGCTCGCGCGACCACCTGCGCGCGTTCCGCGACGGCATGGGCCTGGACGAGGTGATGGCCGAGTTCGCCGAGAGCCGCTACAGCCGCTATCCGTGGTTCGACCGCGACGGCGAGGAAGTGCTGGGCATCCTGCACATGAAGGACCTGCTGGTGGAGATCGCGCGCGGCCAGCCCACCGACGACCTGCGCCCGCTGCTGCGCCCGGCCAACCTGATCGCGCTGGAAACGCCGGTGCCGCTGGTGCTGGAGCGCTTCCGCACCGGCACCACCCACCTGGCCCTGTGCGTGGAGGAACATGGCCGCATCCTCGGCTACTTCACGCTGGAAGACCTGCTGGAAGTGGTGGTCGGCGACATCGAGGACGAGCACCCGCACATCGTCAAGGATGCCCCCACCCGGGGCGCCGACGGCACCCTGCTGGTGGCCGGGTCGACCTCGATTTTCCGGCTGGAGCGGCTGCTGGGCCACGATCTGGACGCCCCCGAGCACCTGAACTCGGTCGGCGGGCTGATCGTCCACCAGCTGCAGCGCCTGCCTGAAGAGGGCGAACAGCTGCAGATCGACGGCCACACCTTCACGGTCAGGCGCATGGCCGGCCACCGCATCCAGGCGGTGACCGTACGGATGGCGGCCGAACCCGCCGGAACCGCCGGGGCAGCGTAGAATGACGGCCCCCGTCGTCATCGCCCTGCCCCTGCCATGTCCGAATTCGCCCTGCTCGCCCTGTCCCCGCTCGATGGCCGCTATGCCGGCAAGGTCGATGCGCTGCGCCCGATCTTCTCCGAATATGGCCTGATCAAGGCCCGCGTGAAGGTTGAAGTGGAGTGGCTGCTGGCCCTGGCCAACGAGCCGGGCATCGTCGAGCTGGCGCCCTTCTCCGCCGCCGCCGGTGCCCGCCTGCGCGCCCTGGCCGACGACTTCGCCCCGGCACATGCCGCACGGGTGAAGGAGATCGAGCGCACCACCAACCACGACGTCAAGGCGGTGGAGTACTTCATCAAGGAACAGCTCGCCGCCGACGCCGAGCTGGGTCCGGCGCTGGAGTTCGTGCATTTCGCCTGCACCAGCGAAGACATCAACAATCTCAGCTACGGCCTGATGCTGGAGCAGGCCCGCCGCGAGGTGCTGCTGCCGTCGCTGGACGGCATCGCCGCCACCCTGCGTGCCCTGGCCCACGCCCAGGCCGCGCAGCCGATGCTGTCGCGCACCCACGGCCAGACCGCCTCGCCGACCACCCTGGGCAAGGAAGTGGCCAACGTGGTCGCCCGCCTGGAGCGCCAGCGCCGCCAGATTGCCGCGGTCGAACTGACCGGCAAGATCAACGGCGCGGTGGGCAACTACAACGCGCACGTGATCGCCTACCCGGACGTGGACTGGCCGGCCTTCGCCCAGCGCTTCGTGGAAAGCCTCGGCCTGGTGTTCAACCCGTACACCACCCAGATCGAGCCGCACGACAACGTGGCCGAAATCGGCGATGCCGCGCGCCGCGCCAACATCATCCTGATCGACCTGGCCCGCGACGTCTGGGGCTACATCTCGCTGGGCTACTTCAAGCAGAAGCTCAAGGAAGGCGAAGTCGGCTCCTCGACCATGCCGCACAAGGTCAACCCGATCGACTTCGAGAACGCCGAAGGCAACTTCGGCATCGCCAACGCCCTGTTCGAGCATTTCAGCGCCAAGCTGCCGATCAGCCGCTGGCAGCGCGACCTGACCGACTCCACCGTGCTGCGCGCGGTCGGCACTGCCTTCGGCCACACCCAGGTCGCCCTGGACTCGCTGGCCAAGGGCCTGGGCAAGCTGACCGTGAACCCCGAACGCCTGGACGCCGACCTGAACGCCTCGTGGGAAGTGCTGGCCGAGGCCGTGCAGACCGTCATGCGCCGTCATGGCCTGCCCAACCCCTACGAGCAGCTCAAGGCCCTCACCCGCGGCCAGGGCATCACCCCGGACTCGATGAAGGCCTTCGTCGAGTCGCTGGACCTGCCCGACGACGCCAAGCAGAGCCTGCGCGCACTGACCCCGGGCGGCTATGTCGGCCTGGCCGCGGAGCTTGCCAAGGCAATCTGATTCCGCCGTTTCATTGATGAAATCCAAGCAGGGCACCGATCGTTCGGTGCCCTTCTTTTTTCCGCGAACAGCCTTTGGCTGATGGGGTACGGGTTCAGGGCCGGCGGGTAGGGGGTACGGGACACGCCGTGAACCCATCCTTGGGGGCTCGTAGAAAACATCCATGTTTTCTACGGTCCCGTACCCCCTACC
>NZ_JBMOWY010000085.1:0-28206 GCF_049310345.1 Stenotrophomonas sp. GZD-301
CACTACCTCGGCGAGGACGGTTTCACGGGTTGCCGGCCAGCGGCCGGCATTACCCCGGCGGGGACGGTTTCACGGGTTGCCGGCCAGCGGCCGGCACTACAGCAGTTGGCGGAGCATTGCCTTGAGGCGTCGGCCTTCGCGCTGGAAGTAGTCGCGCTCGTCCTGCCAGGCCGGGAACCGCTTTTCCACCTCGGCCCAGAACGCCGGTGAATGGTTGGGCTGGATCAGGTGGCACAGCTCGTGGACCAGCACGTATTCGAACGCCGAGGGACGCCCCAGCACCAGCGCCAGGTCGAGCGCCATGCTGCCGTCCGGTGCCAGCGAACCCCATTGCGAGGACATCACCTTGAGCCGCAACCGTGCCGGCGCGCGCGGCAGGCCGGGCAGGTATCGGGGCAGCCACTGGCCCACGTCGGCGCGGGTCTGGGCCTCGTAGAACTCGCGCAGGCTGCGGCGCAGGGTGGCCTCGTTGCCGCGCGCGGGCCAATGCATCACCAGGCCCGCCGCGTCGCGTTCGAGATGGGCAAAGCGGCCGCTTTCCCAGCGCAGCGCGACCAGCTCGCCACGCAGGGGCAGCTGGCCGGGCTCACCGATCACCAGTGGGGGTGGCAGGTTGTGCGCCTGGTAGCTGCGCAGCTGCGTGGACAGCCAATCACGGTGCTGTTCGAGGAAGCGCTCGCCCATCACCAGGCTGGCGCGGGGCGGCAGGGTCAGGCGTACGCCGCGTTCGTCGACGCTGAGCTTGATGCGACGCGCCCGCGGATCGCGCACACGCAGCACGTCGATCTCGGCATCGTCCAGGCGCAGTCGTACCGTGTCGCGCTGCAGGGTGGGGGCAGCCGGCGAAATCAGGCGGCGGAGGAATCCGGACATGGCAACAGCATAGCGCCGCCCGCGCGCCGCAGATGACTGCGGGGTAGCGGGCAGAGCGGGGGCTGCGCCCCGCTCCGGGCCGCGCGTGGCGTCAGTCCGCCTTGCTGAGCTTGAACGCCTCTTCCAGCAGCAGGAACAGGCGGCGGACTTCGCCACTCTGCAGGGCAAACCGCGCGTCCAGTTCGGCGCGGCGGCCGTCATCGTCGGCATGCTCGAGCTGGTCCAGCGCACCGTCCAGGAACTTCAGCTTGCGCACGATCAGATCATCGCCCAGCACGAAGGACAGGTTGTCTTCGAACACCAGGGCCAGCTTGGTGACCTGCTTGCCGGCATCCAGGTGCTTGTCGATCTCGTCGCAGCGCAGCTCCTGGTGCTGACACTTGACCACGGCGCCGCCCTCGGCCGGGTCCTTCATCTCGCATTCTTCGCCCAGGGTCAGGCCGGTCGGCAGCGCCTCGCCGGCGATCCAGCCGGTCAGGATCGAGCGCGGCGCCACTTCGGCGTTCAGCGGCATCGCCGGGAAGCTGCCGAGCAGGCCGCGGATGTCGGACATCACGTTCTCGCCGGTCTTGCGGCTGGAACTGTCCACGGCCACGTAGCCGTGCGTGAGGTCGATCAGCGCGTCGGTGCGCGAGCTCTTGATGAAGGCGCGCGGCATCAGTTCATGCAGCAGGTCGTCCTTCATGCGCTTGCGCTCGCGGCCACCGGGCTTGCGCCCTTCCTTCTCCTCGATTTCCTCGAGCTTGCGCGCCAGCAGGTCGTTGACCACCGCGCCGGGCAGGATCTTGTCTTCGCCGCCCACGGTCAGCCACAGGGCATCGCCGATGCGATGGGAGAACACGGCCTTTTCTTCGCGGCCGAACGGCGAGATGAAGCCGCGCGAGGTCATTTCAAGCGGACCGACCGGCTTGAGCAGGACCTGCGGGAGCAGGGTGTCGACCTCGGAGAAATCGGTGGCGGTCGGGAAGCGGAACAGCGTCAGGTTGCGAAAGAACATGGAAGTCCGGAATGAGAGCGGGGAAGGGACGCAAGGCGCGGTGCACCGGCTAGGCCGGCGGCGGTGCCTCGCCAGCGTCATCGAAGGTGGGCCACCCGCCCGGGGCGGCCCGCGGGGCGTCCTGCGTGCGCCCCAGCGACAGGAAATCGAACAGGGCCGGGTCGGCCAGC
Organism: Stenotrophomonas sp. GZD-301; assembly: GCF_049310345.1. NCBI lineage: Bacteria > Pseudomonadati > Pseudomonadota > Gammaproteobacteria > Lysobacterales > Lysobacteraceae > Stenotrophomonas > Stenotrophomonas sp. GZD-301. The sequence continues at coordinate 2,041 of NZ_JBMOWY010000085.1, forward strand.
TGCGACGGATGGATGTTGCCCAGCGCGCGTGCGATCTGGTCGATGCGCCCCGGGTGCGCCTGTTCCCAGCCCTGCAGCATCTGCGCGACCTGGCGGCGCTGCAAGGTGTCCTGGCTGCCGCACAGCGTGCACGGGATGATCGGGAACCCGCGCGCCTGCGCGTACCGGGCGATGTCCTGTTCGCTGACGTAGGCCAGCGGGCGGATCACCACGTGCGCGCCATCGTCGCTGCGCAGTTTGGGCGGCATCGCCGACAGCTTGGCATGGTGGAACAGGTTCAGGAAAAACGTGGCCACGCTGTCGTCGCGATGGTGGCCCAGGGCAATCTTGGTGAAGCCATGCTCGGCCGCATGCCGGTACAGCGCACCGCGCCGCAGCCGCGAACACAGCGAGCACATCGTGCGCCCTTCCGGGATCACCCGGGTGACCACCGAGTAGGTGTCCTGCTCGATGATCTGGAAGGGCACGCCGATCGAGCGCAGGTAACCGGGCAGCACGTCGGTGGGAAAACCGGGCTGCTTCTGGTCGAGGTTGACGGCCACCAGCTCGAAATCCACCGGCGCCTTTTTCTGCAGCTGCAGCAGCACGTCCAGCAGGGTGTAGCTGTCCTTGCCGCCGGACAGGCAGACCATCACCCGGTCGCCGGCCTCGATCATGCCGAAGTCGCCGATGGCCTGGCCGACCTGACGCCGCAACCGCCGCGCCAGCTTGTCCTGCTCCGCCTCGGCCGCACGCGGATCGCGGGCGCGGAGGACGGGATCGGGCAAGGGCAGGACGGCGCTCATGGCGGTCATTCTACCGGCTCGTCGCCACCACCACGGCCACCGGGAGGTGACTGCGTTCACTCCCGGGCGTCATCATGGATGTGTATGCTCAGTGGCTGTGGATACCCTGACACCCGCCGAGATCAGTGCCCGTCTTGCCGTGCTCCGGCAGGAGCACCGCGCGCTCGACGAGCAGATCCTGCACATGGCCGCCAACGGCAATGACGAGCTGGACGCCAAGCGCCTGAAGCGGCGCAAGCTGCAGCTCAAGGACTGCATCGCCAGACTCGAAGACATGCTGATTCCCGACGAACCGGCGTAACACCGCCACGCCTTCGCCCCGGTAGAGCCGACCGTTGGTCGGCTGCCCCTTCGCACCGGTAGAGCCGACCGTTGGTCGGCTGCTCCCTGCCTCAATCCTGCGCCACCGGCTCGTCCGGCTTGGCCGCTTCCGGGCTGACCCGCTCAATGGTGTGGCGCAGCTCGCGGCCGAGGATGAACTTGGCGTCTTTGGCCCAGGCATCCAGCCGCTCGTCGAACAGCAGCTTGCTGTTCTCGTCCGGCCACACCAGGCGCAGCTCGCGCAGTTTCTGGATGAAGCCACGGAACAGCGTGCGGTCGAAGAACTCCGGCGCAGCCGGCGCATACAGCAGGCTCAGGCGCTGCGCGGCCTGCTGGCACAGGCTTTCCAGCTCGGCCGCGCCGAGCGTACCCGGGCCGTTTTTGACCAGCACCGAGATGGCGATGTAGTAGCGCTCGAACGCCTGCTGCAGCGAGTGGCCGATGGCACGCAGACGGAAGACTTCGTCGGTCTGCCCGGTGTTGCGCGCCAGGATGCCGCCGTCGTCGTCATTGACGTTCTGCAGCAGGCCCTCGCGCACGAACACGTTGATGGTCTGCTCGATGCGCTGGGCGAACTCGTCCTCGCTCCACGGCAGGAACAGCTCGGCCTGCAGGAACGGGTACACCGTGCGGCCCAGCTGCACCAGACCGGTGCGGCTCATGCGGCGGTTGTTCTGGAAGCAGCAGGCCACCCACGACGAGGCCGTGAACAGGTGCAGCACGTTGTTGCGGAAGTAGCTGAGCAGCACCGCCGTATCGCCGCTGACGCTGAGCACATCGCCGAGCGGGTGCTTGATGCGGGTCAGGACGTTGATTTCCTCGGCATGGGCGATGATCCGCTCCGGCGAGTGCGGGGTCACCGTCACACGGTCGGAGTACGGCATCTCCACCAGCAGGGTTTTGCACAGCTCGATCTGTGCGATCAGGTCGGCCTCACCCATCGCATGCTTGGGCGTGGACAGCAGCGCCAGCGCCAGCAGGTTGATCGGATTGACGTCGGCGGCACCGTTGATGTGCACCTGGATGCGTTCGGCGAGGTGGTCGACCGTACCGGACAGCCAGGACGGTTTCTCGTCCTCGCCCACCGGCTGCCCGTTCCATTCCGGCGCCTGCTGGGCCAGCACGTCGTTGAGCGCGATCGGCTCGCCGAAGTTCACCACCACCTGGCCGTAGTTCTGCTTGAGCACCTTGGGAATGGACCACAGCAGCTGCCAGATCGATTCCTTCTCCTTGGGCCGCCCGGACAGTTCATCCAGGTAGCTGCCGCCTTCCATCAGCTTTTCGTAGCCGATATAGACCGGCTGGAACAGCACCGGCTTGCGCGGCTGGCGCAGGAAGGCGCGCAGCGTCATCGAGATCATGCCGCCCTTGGGCTGCAGCAGGCGCCCGGTACGCGAGCGGCCGCCCTCGACGAAGTACTCGATCGAGTAGCCACCGGCCACCAGCTGCGCCACGTACTCGCTGAGCACCGCCGAGTACAGCGCGTTGCCGCGGATCGAGCGGCGGATGAAGAACGCGCCGCCCTTGCGCAGCAGCGTGCCCACCACCGGCAGGTTCAGGTTGATGCCGGCCACGATGTGCGGCGGCACGATGCCGCGGTCGTACAGCAGGTAGGACAGCAGCAGGTAGTCCATGTGGCTGCGGTGGCTGGGCACGTAGACCACTTCGTGCCCGGGCGCGGCCGCCTTGAACTTGTCCAGGTGATGGACCAGCACGCCGGCATAGATGCGGTTCCAGACGTGGCTGAGCATGAAGCTGGCCGAACGCACCACCGGGCTGGAATAGTCCGCGGCGATTTCCCAGGCGTAGGCATGGGCCTTCTTCCAGGCATCGGCCGGCTTGGAGTTGTCGCGCTTGGCCTGCGAGGCAATGGCCTCGCGCACGGTGTCGGCGTCCAGCACCTTGTCCACCAGCAGGCGGCGGGTGGACAGATCCGGGCCGATCACCGATTCGCGGATACGGCGGAAATGCGTGCGCAGCACGCGCTGCAGCTTGCGCACGGTGCGCTCGGGGTCCAGCCCCTCGTCCACGGTGGTGCGCAGGGAAATCGGCGGGGCGAAACGCACGATGGTGCTGCGGCCATTGAGCAGCACGGCCAGCAGGCGGCGGAAGCGGCCCACCAGCGCCCAGTTTTCCGAGAACAGCACGGCGAACCAGCCGCTCTGCTTGTCCGGCGCACGGCCGACGAAGATCGACACCGGCACCAGATGCACGTCCAGCTCATCGCGCGCGCGATGAGCCTGCAGCACCTTGGCCAGCGAATCCGAATGGGTCTTTGCGCCGCGCTGTTCGGGAATCAGCGAGTTGCTGCTGCTGCGGCGGGACAGCGCCAGGTAGGCGCGCTTGCGCCCGGTCGGGTCGCCGGCAATGGGCACCAGCGGCGACGGCAGGCCGGCTTCACGGCAGGCCTTGTCCAGGATCAGGGCGTTGGACAGACCGTAGTCTTCCAGCACGTAGACCACCGGGCGGCCGTCGTTGTACTGGCCGGGGTGTTCCGGCTCGATCTTCAGCGACAGCCACGGCTCGACCAGCCGTCCCAGCAGGCGCGCCCACCACGGGCGGCGGCCCACCGGGGCGCGGGTTCCGGGCACGATGGCGGACGGCGCGGTCACCGCCGGGTCGGGCGCAGCCACCGCCTCACCGGGCGCGGCCGGGGTGCCGGCAACGGGCGCGGTGTCGGGCGACGCGGACGGTGCGTCCGGCGTCTTGGGCGGCTCTTCGCCGGGGAAAGGCAGGGGATTCTGGTTCGGCATCGGCTTCATTATGGCTTAGCCGGTGCAGAAGCACCGTCCTTGACCGCAGCGGCGGCCTCTGCTTCAGCCGCCTTGGCGGCGTCATGTTCAGCTTGTGCGGCGTCTGCGGCCTGCAGCAGCGCGTCGGTGTCTTCCAGCGTCCGCGTCACGTACCAGTGGCCGTCGCGGCGGGTCATGCGGACCTGTGCGTCGATCTGTTCGCCGGCCAGCGGGTACTGGATCCGCACCACGGCGGTATCGCCCTGCTGGGACACCAGTTCGCCGCGCAGTTCGGTCAGCGCGGTGTCCAGCGACAGGCCGTAGCTGGCCAGCGCGGTCTTGAAGGCCTTGGCGAACGGCCCCAGCCGGCGCAGTGAACCCTCCATGCCCGCGGCCTGCAGCTGGTCCTCGGTGGACAGCGCGGCGGTCCGTGCCGTGGCCGTCAGCAGGGTGATGGTGGTGCGGGCCCGCTGTTTGTCGGTCAGCGGCGCCGCGGCCGCCCAACGGCTGAGCGCGTCAACCACCTGGGTGTAGTGGGCACGCTCGGTGTCGCTGTAGTCGCTCTGGTTGCGCAGGTACTGCACACCGAACAGGCCCATCGAATGCGCCGCCTGACGCACCCCCGTGGCCTGGCCGGCAATCTGCGCATCGAAGGCGCGCTGCAGGCGCTGCGGCGCGTCGGGCCGTGACAGCGCGGCCATCATCGGCAGGAACTGGCCGTCCAGCGGCAGTTCGGTCAGCGGCCAGCGGCTGCGCCCCTGGGCCCAGGCGGCCTGCAGGCGGTCGTACTGGGCCGGCGGCACCGATGCCTGCGCGTAGCCGACCAGGTCGTTGTCCGCCACGTGGCGGGCAAGCTGGCGCAGGGCCGCCACCGGTTCGGCGGCCGGCGCATCCGGATCGATCTGGTCGCGCTTGCACGCACTGAGCAGCACCAGGCCGCAGAACGACAGCGCCAGTACCCACTCTCGACAACGCCCTGGCATCAACGGCATGGACATGAATTCGGACTCCCCGGACCGGTCCGCATCTTGCGGCCTGCAGCCCCGCAGCGGCAAGCCGCTGCCCCGTCCGACCCGTGATGAAAGTCACAGGTCATTGAACGACAACGGAAACCCGCGGGCACCGGGCGGTCTCTGCCCGGTGCCCGGCATGGCCTAGTCGTTGGTCCAGGTCGCCCGGATGAAGTCGGCCATGTGGCCGTCCGACAGCCGTGCATACACGCCCGGATAGTCGGCCTGGGCGCAGCCCACGCCCCAGCTGACGGTGCCGAGGACCGTCCACTGGCCTTCCCGCTGCACCAGCAGCGGGCCGCCCGAGTCGCCCTGGCAGCTGTCGATGCCCTCCTCGCCGGCACAGATCACCTTGCCCGCCTCCAGCCCGGGATAGGCCTGGCGGCAGTCGCGGAACGGTACGTAGGGGGTCTGTACGGTCTGCAGCACGGTCGGCGCGCCCTCCGGCCCGTCCAGACCGGTGGTACCCCAGCCGATCACGGTGAAGCGGCGGCCACGGCGCAGGTAGCCGGTGTCGCCGCCGAGCAGCGGCACCGCGAACTGGCCCTTGGCGACCGGTCGGCGCAGCTGGATCAGGGCGATGTCGTTGACCAGGGTGCGGCTGTCGAACGCCGGGTGGACGTGGATGGCCTTGATGTTGGACACACGCCGGCGCGCGGTGGTGTCCAGCGCCGTCTTGCCGGTCAGTACCGCGTAGTCACGCGGCACCGCGTCCTCCACGCAGTGGGCGGCGGTCAGCACCCAGGTCGGTGAGATCAGGGTGGCGCCGCACCAGTGGCGCTCGTGGTCGGACTCGCCGCGTGCCAACTGCTGCAGGCTGACCATGAACGGGTATTGCCCGGGCTCGGCGTCGATGCCGCCGATGATCTTCGGGCCGTGCCCGTCCAGCGGCGGGGTGGCCAGCGCCGGGGAGGACACCGTGGCCAGGACGACGAGGGCGGCCAGGGCCGCGCGGTAACGCATGTGCATGCTGCAACTCCTTTGCAGTGATGAAGAAGCGGACGACACGGCCAGGACGGCACGTGCCGGGATCGATTCGACGGCAAAGGCGGGAGACAGACTGGGTGGCGCTTCCCAGTTCGCTGTGGCCGGGTACCCGGCAGCGATTGATGGATTCACTTCTGCAACCGTGCGCAACACGACAACGAGACGCGGTTCCGGCACGAAAAAACGCGTCAGTGCCGGCACACGGGGCGCCGGCACAGTGCGGGGATCAGCGCAGGACCGAGGCGATTTCGGCCTGGATCGCCAGCGCGGCCGCGCGCGGGTCGGTCGCCAGACGGATCGGCCGGCCCACCACGATGGCATCGGCGCCATCGGCGAAGGCCTGGGCGACGCCCACGGTGCGCTTCTGGTCATCGCCCACCGGGCCACCCGGGCGGATGCCGGGGCAGACGATGGAGAAGCCCGGCCCGGTGGCCGCGCGGATCGGTGCGGCTTCCTGGCCGGAGGCGATGACACCGTCGATACCGGCCGCCTGGGCGGCCAGCGCGCGCTCGACCACCACGTCCACCGGCGCCCGGTCGATGCCCATGCCACGCAGGTCGTCCTGGCCCATCGAGGTCAGCACGGTCACCGCCAGCAGGCGCATGTCGCTGCCGTTGGCGGCGGCGCAGGCCTCCATCATCGCCGGGTGCCAGCCGTGGATGGTGGCGTAGCTCACCGGCCACTGCGACAGGCGCTTGATCACCGCAGCGGCGGTGGCGGGAATGTCGAAGAACTTCAGGTCGACGAAGACGCGCTTGTCGCGCGCGGCGAGCGCATCAAGCACCTGGAAGTACTCGCCGGACGCCAGCAGTTCCATGCCGATCTTGTAGAACGACACGCTGTCGCCCAGCCGGTCCACCCACGCCAGGGCCTCATCGCGGCCCGGCACGTCCAGCGCGACGATCAGGCGCTCGTCGTCGCGCAGCGGCAGCGGCGCGCGGCTCACGGCGCGTAGTCCAGCGCAGCGCGCTTGGCATCGTGGCGGGCCTGGCGCGACTGGCTGTAGTCGTTGTTGAACTGCGCCGGCTCGAAGCCGCCGTAGGTCGGGTTGGGCAGCATCCACCAGCGCTCGCCGAACCAGTCGTGGTACTGCTGCAGCAGCGCGTCGCGGCCCTCGTTGGTGTTGGCGGTGACTTCGACGAAATCGCCGAGCTGGTCGCCGAACTGCATCAGCACGCGGTACTTCTGGCCGGCCAGGCGGCGGCGGCAGTTCTTCTCGCTGCCGGCCTGCTCGCAGCCTTCCACCACGGTGCCCAGACCGAGGAAGACGCTGTCATCGGCCACCGGCAGGCCTTCGGCGCGCAGGTTGGCGAGGGTGGCGTCCTTGAGGTGCACGGCGCGGTTGGAGATGTACAGCAGGGTCACGCCGCGGGCGTTGGCGGCCTTGGCGAAATCGACCACGCCGGGGATCGCCTTGGCCTTCTTTTCGGCCACCCACTGGTCCCAGGTCATCTCGTCGTATTCCTTGCCGTCACGCACCAGGCGCGCCTGGTAGGGCGAGTTGTCCAGCACGGTCTCGTCCACGTCCAGCACCACGGCCGGCTTCAGGCCCTTGGCCTCGTTGCCGCGCTCTTCGGGCACCAGCGCATCCCAGTGGGCTTCCTTCAGCGCGGCATCCAGGCGGTCGGCGGCGGCGCGGTAGGTCTGCTCGGTGATCGCGCGGTATTCCTGCGAACGCTGCATCCACAGCACCGCATTGAGGTTGTCGTTGGCGGCCACGGCGGCATCGCCGGTGACGGCCGGTGCGTCGGCTGCAGCGGCGGCGGCGGCGGCCGGCGGAGCGGCATCGGCCGGGGCTTCGGTGCGCTTGCAGGCGGTCAGCGCCATCACGGCGCAGGCAAGCACGGACAGGGGAACAGCAGCAATACGACGCATCGGGGTCACCAGCAACAGAGTCGCGCCAGTTTACCGGCTTGGCCGGCCGCGTTCATGCCGGCGGCGGGGCTCGGCTATGCTGCACCCCCTTGAAACACCGTGGAGCGCCCCGTGACCGATGACGTCCAGACCCCTGCCCTGCCCGTGCTGAGCGCGGCCCAGGCCCGCACGCTGGGCTGCCTGATCGAGAAGGAGGCCACCACCCCGGATGCCTACCCGCTGACGGTCAATGCCGCCCAGGTGGCAGCCAACCAGAAGACCGCGCGCGAGCCGGTGATGGCCCTGTCGGCCGGCGATGTGCACCACGCGCTGCGCCAGCTGGAGACGCTGGGGCTGGCCCGCCAGCAGTTCTCCTCGCGTGCCGAGCGTTATGAACACCGCGCCGGCAGCGCGCTGGACCTGACCCGCCAGCAGCTGGCGGTCCTGGGCCTGTTGCTGCTGCGCGGCCCGCAGACGGTGAACGAGCTGCTGACCCGCAGCGAGCGGCTGTTCCAGTTCCAGGATGCCGACGAGCTGCGCCACCATGTGGAGCGCATGATCCAGCGCGGCCTGGCGGTGCAGCTGCCGCGCGCCAGCGGGCAGCGCGAAGACCGCTACATGCACCTGCTGGCCGGGCCGGTGGACGTGCAGGCGCTGGCGGAGGCGTACCGATCGGCGCCGTCCAGTGGCGGTGGCAGTGGCGGCGCGGCGCTGGACGCGCGCGTGCAGCAGCTGGAGGCCACGGTGGCCGAGCTGCAGGAGCAGCTGGCGGAACTGCGGGCGCAGTTGGGCGGTTGAAACGCAGCCGGGCAGCCGGGCAGAGCCCGGCTCTACGGGGTGCCTGGCACCGCCGGGGCGCCTGGCGTGGCGAACAGCAGCACCACGTCGCCGCCGTGCGGTGGCGGCAGCAGCAGGTCGCCGCGGTCTTCCATGCCGAGCTTGCGCAGCAGCGCGGCCGAACGCAGGTTGTCCGGCGACACGATGCCGTACAGGTCGGTGTGGTGCAGCACATCGCGCGCGTAGTGCATCACCCCGCGCGCGGCTTCCAGCGCGTAGCCGTGGCCTTCGTACGGCGACAGCAGCGCGTAGCCGATATCCGGTGCGGGCAGTCCATCACGGCGCACCAGCCCGGCATTGCCGAGCCACGCACCGTCGCTGCGGCGGATGATGGCGTACATGCCGAAGCCATTGAGGGCATAGCTGCCCAGCACGCGCTCGGCGGTGTAGGCACGCGCCTGCGCCAGGGTGCGCACGCCACGGTCGGCGATGTTGCGGATGAACCCGGGTTCGTTGAGCAGGGCCAGCATGTCGGCCGCATCATGGTCGGGGTCGATCAGGCGCAGGTGCAGGCGGTCGGTCTGGATCACGGCGGACATGCAGGTCACTGCGCAGGAAGAGGCCCCGATTGTGCAACGCGCGCCCCGAACACGGTAGAGCCCACAGTTGGTCGGCTGCTCTTCGACCCGCGGTCGGCGCTGCCGACGCGCGTGGTCAGTCGAACAACGCCTGGATCGCCGCCAACCCGGCACTGGCGCGCTCTTTCTTGCGCTCGGCATCGGCAACCGGATCGGCGCCGTCGCGCTGCATCTCCTCGGCCGGAATCTCCTCGAAGAACCGGCTGGGCTTGAGCCGCACGTGCTCGCCGAACTTGCGGGTGAGCTTGCTGTAGCTCATCCACAGCTGCACCTTGGCGCGGGTGATGCCGACATAGAGCAGGCGGCGCTCTTCCTGCAGGTTGCCTTCGTCCAGGCTGACCTGGTGCGGCAGCACGCCGTCCTCGCAGCCGATGATGAAGACGTACGGGAATTCCAGGCCCTTGGACGCGTGCAGGGTCATCATCCGCACCTGGTTGCCGCCGTCGTCCTTGTCGTTGCGCGACAACAGCGCCAGCTGCGCGGCCAGGTCGGCGGTGGAAGCGCCGCGCGGGCCGCCCTCGAACCATTGCGCCAGCTCTTCCAGGTTGGCCAGGCGGCGCTGGTACACCGATTCTTCCTTGCAGGCGCTGCGCAGCTCGGAGACCAGCCCCGACTCCTTCACCAGCCGCCGCACCAGATCGCCGGAACTGAGCTGCGGCATCTGCGCGCGCAGGTCGCGCAGGATGTCGGTGAAGCGGCTCAGGCCGTTGGCCGCACGCGGCGGCAGCTGCGACAGCGCGCCGATCGCCTCGGCGGCGTGCGCCATCGGCAGGTCCTTCTCCGAGGCCAGTTCGGCCAGCTTGGCCAGCGTGCCGGCGCCCACTTCGCGCTTGGGCGACTGCACCGCGCGCATGAACGCCGTATCGTCGTCCGGGTTCACCAGCAGGCGCAGCCACGACAGGGTGTCCTTGACCTCCTGGCGCTCCAGGAACGCGGTGCCGCCGGTGATGTGATACGGCGCGCGCACCAGCTGCAGCGCCTTTTCCAGCGGCCGCGACTGGAAGTTGCCGCGGAACAGGATGCAGAAATCGCTCCAGGGAATCTGCTTGGAGGTGGCCAGATAGGAAATCTCGGCCGCCACCTTCTCCGCTTCGTGCTCGCTGTTGCGGCACTCCCACACGCGGATGCGTTCGCCGTCGGCCTGGTCGCTCCACAGCTTCTTGAGGTGCTCGTGCGGGTTGTTGGCGATCAGCGCATTGGCCGCGCGCAGCACGCGGTTGGAGCAGCGGTAGTTCTGCTCCAGCTTGATGATTTCCAGCGCCGGGTAATCGCGCGCCATCTGCTGCAGGTTTTCCGGATTGGCACCACGCCAGGCGTAGATCGACTGGTCATCGTCGCCCACGCAGGTGAAGTTGCCCTTGCTGCCGGCCAGCTGCTTGAGCAGCCGGTACTGCGCATCGTTGGTGTCCTGGCATTCGTCCACCAGCAGGTAGCCGATGCGTTCGCGCCACGCCAGGGCGATCTCCGGGTTTTCTTCCAGCACCTGCACCGGCAGGCGGATCAGGTCGTCGAAGTCGACCGCGTTGAACGCGCTGAGGCGCAGCTGGTAGCGCTCGTAGACGCTGGCCGCTTCCTTCTCGCGGTTGCTGCGCGCGGCGGCCATTGCCTGCTCCGGCGAAAGACCGGCGTTCTTGGCGCGCGAGATCAGGTTCTTCACGTCCTCGATGTCATCCGGCTTGGCGCCGTACATCAGGTCCTTGACCTGCGAGGTGGCATCGTCGGCGTCGAAGATCGAGAAGCCGCGCTTGAGCCCGACCGAGGCGTGCTCGATCTGCAGGAACTTCAGCCCCAGTGCGTGGAAGGTGCAGATCGTCACCTCGTCGGCGTCTTCGCTGCGCAGGCGCTTGGCCACGCGCTCGCGCATTTCCTTGGCCGACTTGTTGGTGAAGGTGATGGCCGCGATGCGCCGCGCCGGATAGCGCTTGCTGGCGATCAGCTGGCCGATCTTCTCCACGATCACGCGCGTCTTGCCACTGCCTGCGCCCGCGAGCACCAGCAGAGGACCTTCGCAGTGCAGGACTGCCGCGCGTTGGGGGGGATTGAGACCGTGCATGCCGACTCCGGGGGAGGGGCATTGTAGCGGGCCGCGACGGTGCGTCGAAGGCCGGCGGTGATTGACCTGTGCGCGTGGCCTGCGCTATTGAGGGGCATCATGTGAAGAAGGAAACGTGGCGTGATGAATGGATTCATTCCGGGGTGCCGTGCCCTGCTGCTGGGTGCGGTGCTGTGCGGGGCGGCGGGCAGCGCAGGAGCGGCGGATGCCGACGCGCCTGTCTTCGACCCGTGGGCCGCCGACGTGCTGGGCTCGGAGACGTTCCTGGCCTCCCACCCGGACATGCGCTATCGCAAACTGGGCAACGAAGCGATCCAGAGCGGGCGGCCCGAGCAGGCGCGGAGCTACTACCGGCGCGGCGCGCGCTATGCCGACAAGCTGTCGCAGGCGGCCCTGGCGGAGCTGCTCTGGAATGGCGTGGGCGGGCCGGCGGACCGCGCGGCCGCCTATGCCTGGATGGACCTGGCCGCCGAACGCGGCGACCGCTTCCTGCTGGTGCATCGCGAGCGCTACTGGGCCGCGCTGGACCCGGCCGAACGCGACCGGGCGCTGGTGGAGGGGCAGGCCCTGTACGACACCTACGGCGACGCAGTGGCCAAGCCGCGCCAGGAGCGCGAGATGCGCCGCGGCCGCAATGACGTCACCGGCAGCCGGCTGGGCTGGATCGGCGCGCTGAAGATGACCGTGCGCGGCGAGGACGGGCAGCAGCAGGCCATGCCGGTGGACCGCTTCCTGCAGGACCGCTACTGGGAGCCGGCGCAGTACTGGCACTGGCAGGCCCAGGCGATGGAGCAGATGCAGCGCGCCGGAACGGTGGAAGTGGGCCCGGCCACCGGTGTGCCGCCGGCCGAGTAACGCGCGCGTCGGCGCCGGCCATCTGCGGATAAAATGCGGCATGGCCAAGCTCTACTTCTACTATTCGGCGATGAACGCCGGCAAGACCACCACGCTGCTGCAGTCGGCGCACAACTACCGCGAGCGCGGCATGCGCGTGGCGATCCTGACCCCGCGCCTGGACGACCGCGCCGGGCGCGGCGTAGTGGCCTCGCGGATCGGGCTGAAGGCCGACGGTGTGGCCTTCGACCGCGATGCCGACCTGCAGCAGCTGATCGCCGCGGACATCGCCGCGGGAGGACCGCTGGGCTGCGTGCTGGTGGATGAAGCCCAGTTCCTCACCCGCAGCCAGGTGTGGCAGTTGAGCGAGGTGGTCGACGAGCTGCGCATTCCGGTGCTCTGCTACGGCCTGCGCACCGACTTCCGCGGCGAGCTGTTCGAAGGCAGCCAGTACCTGCTGGCCTGGGCCGACGAGATGCAGGAGATCAAGACCATCTGCCACAGCGGCAAGAAGGCGACGATGACCGTGCGCGTGGACGAACACGGCCATGCCGTGCAGGACGGCCCGCAGGTGGAGATCGGCGGCAACGAGCGCTACGTGTCGGTCAGCCGCGCCGAGTTCAAGAAGATCACCCGCGGCGAAGGCCGCATCGATCCGATGCAGGCCCCGCTTCCGCTGTGAGGGTGTGGAGGCAGGGAGAGACCAGCCCTCCGTCCACAAAGCATTATTTTCGGCACGCCCACCGGCGGCGGGCTGTACTGGTACAGCCAGGTTTCGGTCAACGTGCGGCCACCGCTGCGCAGGTACAGGCGGATGTCGATCTGCTGGGTGCTGTCGTCCGGCGGCACCACATCGAACATCGCGCGGTAGCCCTTGATCTCGCGCAGCGGGCGCGCCGAGACGATCTCGGTGCGGCCACGGCTCACCTGCACCACCGCTTCGACCTCGGCCGTGTCGATCAGCGCTGCCAGCTCGCCGCCTTCGAAGTCCACGGCGAAGCGCCAGGAGAAGTACTCGCGCTTCTTGCCGATCACCCCGCCCAGGCCGGTGCGGCTGTCCACGCAGTGCGCCATCGGCGGCCGTGCCGGCGGCTGCGCGCCCCAGTACAGACGGTAGCCGAGCAGCAGTTCCTGCCCGGGCTGCGGCTTCGCCTCGGGGTTCCAGAACGCCACGATGTTGTCGAAGGTTTCGTCCACGGTGGGGATTTCCACCAGCTGCACCGAGCCCTTGCCCCATTGGCCCTTCGGCTCCACCCACAGGCACGGGCGCTTCTCGTAGAACACGCCGTCGTCCTGGTAGTGGTCGAAGTTGCGGTCGCGCTGGAGCAGGCCGAACCCGCGCGGGTTGTTGTCCACGAACATGTTGAAGCGCAGCTGCGCCGGGTTGCACAGCGGGCGCCAGATCCACTCGCCGGCGCCGGTCCACATCGACAGGCCATCGGTATCGTGGATTTCCGGGCGCCAGTCCCAGGCCATGCGGCGGTCGTTCTCGCCCACCTGGTACATGCTGGTGCACGGGGCGATGCCCAGCCGCTCGATCGCCTTGCGCGGGTACAGCGCGCAGTCGATGTCCATCAGCAGCACATCGCCGTTGGTGATGGCGAAGCGGTAGGCACCGGCGACACTGGGCGAATCCAGCAGCGCGTACACCACCAGCGTGTTGGAGTCGGCGGCCGGCTGCTCCAGGTAATAGGCGATGAAGTCCGGGAATTCCTCCGGGCGGCCCATGCCGGTGTCGATCGCCAGGCCGCGCGCCGACTGGCCGTACTGGCCTTCCTTGCCGACCGCGCGGAAATAACTGGCGCCGAGGAACGCGGCGAAGTCGCGGTCGGTGTCCTGGCGGGTGTTGAGGCGGAACCCGGCAAAGCCGAGGTCGGGCGGCAGGTGACTGCCCTTCAGGCCGCTCTTGCCGTAATCGAACGCGGCCGGGTCGTAGGCCAGTTCCTGCGCGGTGCCATCAACCACGTCGTACATCCGCACCGGGGAATGGAAATACAGCCCGAGGTGGAAGAACTTGGCCTGGTACCGGCCGGGCTGGTCGGCCCACAAAGCGTGGTCCTGACGGTAGCGGATGGATTGGTACTGGTCCCAGTCGAGCGCTTCCAGCGGACCCGGCAGGGTGCGCTTGTGGCTCTGGTAGGCCGCCTGGGACAGCGCGCGCGCCTGGCCCTTGAGGCTGGCGAAGTCGAACGGCTGCGGCTGGCCGAGGCGGCGCAGGCCGACCTGGTTGCCCTGTGCGGCACACGCCGGCAGCGCGGGCAGGCCGGCGGCAGCCAGGGCCAGGGAGGCGGTGCGGATGAAGTCGCGTCGTTGCATGCAGGCAGCGATGGCAGGAAAGGGCCGGCCATCATAGGCAGGCGAACGTTAATTCGCCGAGGTGGACGCGGTGGAGCGTTCAGCCAGCGCCTGCGCCGGGCAGGCCTGCAGCGCCTGCGCCACCTCGTGTGCCATCGCACCGCCCTGCGGCTGTTGCCGGTGCACGTCGGCCCGCAGCTCGGCCAGCGCCTGGCGGCCCCGCTGCGGTGCCTCGCCGCAGGACAGCAGCGCCAGCGATGCGCGCGCCTGCCAGCGCCGCTGCCGGGTGCCGGGCTCGTCACCGGGAAGCTGCGCCAGCGCGTCCAGTGCCCGTCGCGCTTCCACGTCCTGGCCCATCCGCATCAGGTTGCGCGCCCAGGCCAGCTGCAGGTCCTGCTGCTGCGCTGCCGCCGCCGGGCCGGCCGGAGCGATGCGGCGCATCAGGGCGATCAGCCGGTCGCCGGCCTGACGCGGATCGCCCTGCTCGCCGATGATGGCGGCCATCGCCCGGTCGGCCTGCAGGACCAGCGGATCCAGTTCGCCGCGCTGCGCGGCCTGCCACTGCCGCCCTTCATGCAGGGCCGCCAGCGCCTCCCGCCAGCGGCCGCTGCCGGCCAGCGCCCTGCCCTGGTCGTAGAGCCCCTGCGGCAGCAGGCGCACGCAGTCCGGTTGGCGCCAGATCGCGACAGCGTGGGCGAAATCGACCGCGGCGGCAGCGCTGTCGCCGCGTTCCAGCGCCAGCTGCCCCAGCGCATGCCAGGTCAGGCCGGTGTCGCGGTGCTGCTCGCCCAGCGCCTGCCGGGTCAGCCGATGGACCTGCTGCAGCATCACCTCGGCCTGGTCCAGCTCACCGCGCTGCATCGCCAACACCGCGCGCAGGCGTCGGATCGACAGGGTTTCCGGATGATCCGGGCCGTACAGGCTGACCGCGTCCGACCACGCCGCGTGCAGGGTCTGCCCGGCGCCGTCCAGGTCGCCCTGCGCGGCCAGGGTTTCGCCCAGGTGGCGGCGCAGCGTGATCAATTGCGGGTGGCGCCCGCCGACCCGGCTCTGCAGCAGCTGCAGCGCCTGGCGATAGCCGGACAATGCGGCCTGCGCATGGCCTTCGTCGCTGTCCAGCGCCGCCAGGTCGGACAGGCTCTCGGCGGTGGCCACTGCATCGCGCAGCACGTCGCGGCGCAGCGCCAGCGCGCTGGTGAAGGCGGCGCGCGCCGGGCCGCGATAGCCGAGCAGCTGCTGGCAGCGACCGAGCTGGGCGTGGTACTCGGCCACCAGGGTGGGCAACTGCAGGCGCTGCTGCCGGGCCAACGCCTGCATCGGCAGCAGGTGGCCGACGCAGGCACGCGAGCGGCCGAGCATGCGCAGTGCGCGCCCGCGCTGGGTGACCGCCTCCAGCTGCAGCGCCGGCGGCACGTCCTTGACCTGCTCCAGCAGGGCACGCTGGCGGTCCAGCGTCTGCAGCGCCAGCTGGTAGTCGCCCATGCCGATCCGCAGGCGGCCGATCACGCCCTCCAGGTCGGCCAGCGACAGCGGCTGGTCGGCCAGCTCCACTTCGCCGCGCTGCTGCCCGGTGGCCAGCAGCTGGCGCACGTCGAAGCTGCCGTGGCGCACGCCGGCCGCGCGGTCGAACAGCCCCACGGTGAAATCCTGCATGGCCTGCGCGCGGGCGATCTCGCGGCGCGCCTGCTGCATCTGCCAGAGCGCCAGCACCGCCAGCGCGATCAACGCCAGCACGCTCACCGTGCCCAGGCCGACGCCCCAGCGGTGCCGGCCGATGTACTTGCGCAGCCGGTACAGCGTGCCCTGCGGGCGGGCGTGGATCGGGCGGCCCTCCAGAAACCGGCGCAGGTCCTGCGCCAGCGCCTCGACCGAGGCGTAGCGCTGGCCCGGCTCCTTCTGCAGCGCCTTGAGCAGCACCGTGTCCAGATCGCCCCGCACCCGCCGTGCCAGCCGCCGCAGCGCCGACCCGGCCGGGCCACCCTCGCCGGCCCGGCGCAGCAGCACGCTGGAGGCGCGCGGCGCGCTGACCTCCATGATCGACCGCTCCCACTCGGCATCGCTGTGCCGGCGCAGGCGGTACGGCTTCTGCCCGGTGACCACCTCGAACAGCACCACGCCCAACGAGTACACATCGGTCAGCGTGGTCACCGGCTCGCCGCGCACCTGCTCGGGCGCGGCGTAGTGCAGGGTGAACGCGCGCGCTTCGGTGGGCGGGTGCGCCGGGGGCTCGCCCTCGTCGGCATCGAGCAGCTTGGCGATGCCGAAATCCAGCAGCTTCACGTCACCCTCGGCGGTGACCAGGATGTTGGACGGCTTGAGATCGCGGTGCACGATCAGGTTGGCGTGCGCGTGGCTGACCACCGCGCACACCTGCAGCATCAGCTGCAGGCGGCGTTCCAGCGGCAGCTGCAGGCGCTGGCAGTAGTCGGTGATCGGCTCGCCTTCGACATACGCCAGCGCCAGGTAGGGCTGTCCCTGCAGGTCCATGCCGGCGTCCAGCAGCTCGGCCAGGTGCGGGTGCTGCAGGCGGGCCAGGATGTCGCGTTCGCGGCTGAAGCGCTGACACAGCCCGGGGTCGGCATAGCCGCTGCGCAGCAGCTTCAGCGCCACCTGCCGCTGGTACAGCCCGTCGGCGCGTTCGGCCAGCCACACCTCGCCCATGCCGCCCTGCCCCAGCGGGCGCAGCAGGCGGTAGGGCCCAACCAGAGTGCCGACACGGCTGTCTTCGGGCGCGGCGGTCCACAGCGGCTGGGCCATGAACTCCTCGCTTTCGCGCTCGTGCGCCAGCAGCCGCTCCAGGTCATCGGCCAGGCTTGGATCGTCGGCGCGCAGCTGCGCCAGCCGCTGCGCACGCTGCGCGTCGGTCAGGTCCAGCAACGGATCCAGCAGCGACGACAGCCGCCGCCAGCGCGAAGCCTCCATCGATCCCCTCCCGCCTGCTGACTGCCCACCCGCGCCGCCACGCGGGCCCCGGATGCCGCTGCGCTAGTCCTCGCGGACCGAGGCCAGCAGGAACATCCGTGCCTTCTGCCAGTCGCGCCGGATGCTGCGTTCGGACCGCTGGCAGAGCTCGGCGATCTCCTGCTCGGACAGGCCGGCGAAGTAGCGCAGCTCCACCACCCGCGCCAGATGCCCATCCACCGCCTGCAGCCGCGCCAGCGCCACGTCCAGCGCCAGCAGGTCCTCGTCCAGGCGCACGCCGCTGCTGCTGTTTTCGGGAATCTCGGCAACGCGCTTGAGGTCGCCGCCGCGCTTGCGCGCGAGCCGGTTGCGGGCGTAATCCACCACCACGCTGCGCATCGCCGAGGCGGCATAGGCGAAGAAGTGGGCGCGGTCCTCGAACCGGGCGGCGCCGCGCGCGCCCAGCAGCTTGAGGTAGGACTCATGCACCAGCGAGGTGGCGTCCAGGGTGCGGTTCTGCTGCCCGGCCAGCTGCCGCCGCGCCATGCTGTGCAGCTCCTGGTACAGCAGGGTCAGCACCCGGTCCAGCGCGGCGCGGTCGCCCGCGCGGGCCGAGTCCAGCCATACGGTGATATCCGCGCTTTCGTTCATCGCACACCCCCGCCGGTGACGTTGGCCGGACTATAGCGCCCCGGGAGAGACGGCCGCGAGACGATCCGGCGACGGCCGCTTCAGCGTTGGCAGTGCCCGCACCAGACGCTGGCGCGCTGGCCGATGGTGGCGTGGCGCAGGGGCCGCCCGCACTGGCGGCAGGGCTGGCCGTCGCGGCCGTAGACCAGCAGTTCCTGCTCGAAGTAGCCCGGCGCCCCGTCGGGGTTGATGAAGTCGCGCAGGGTGGTGCCGCCGCGGGTGATCGCGTGGCCGAGGATCTGCTTCACCGCCGTGGCCAGGCGCTGGTAACGCTCGCGGGAGATGCGCCCGGCCTCGCGCAGCGGGTTGATGCCGGCCATGAACAGGCTCTCGGCGGCGTAGATGTTGCCCACGCCGACCACGATGCCCTGGTCCATCAGGAAGGTCTTCACCGACGCGCTGCGGCCACGGCTGCGCTGGAACAGGTAGTCGCCGTTGAATTCATCGTCCAGCGGCTCCGGGCCCAGCCCGGCCAGCAGTTCATGGGTTTCCCCGGCCGGCTGCCAGAGCAGGCTGCCGAACCGGCGCGGGTCGTTGAAGCGCAGCAGGCGGCCGTTGTCCAGGCTGATGTCCACATGGTCGTGGGCCCGCACGGGAGTATCGCCGGGCAGCACGCGCAGGCTGCCGGACATGCCCAGGTGCAGCAGCGCGCTGCCGATGGCCGTATCCAGCAGCAGGTATTTGGCGCGGCGGCGCACGCCGTCGATGGCCTGGCCAGGCAGCAGCGCGGCGATTTCCGCCGGGATCGGCCAGCGCAGGTCCGGCCGGCGCAGGATCACGCCATGCACGCGGCGGCCTTCCAAGTGCGGCGCCAGGCCGCGACGGGTGGTTTCGACTTCGGGAAGCTCGGGCATGGGGAGATTCTAACGAGCCCCTGCCTGCCCGGGGCGGGCCGGTTCAGCGCGGTGGCGCGGCCAGTTCCTTGGCGCTCAGGTACCCGTCGCCGTTGGCGTCCTGCCTGTGGAAGCGCTCGATCAAGGTCTGGCGGTGCTGCTCGCGGGTGATCGGGCTGCCCTTGCCGCCCGGCAGCTCATCGCGGGTGAGCACGCCATCGCCGTTGCGGTCCATGCGGTCGAACGCGTACAGCATCCACTGCACGTATTCCTCCACGCTGACCTTGCCGTCGCCATCGCTGTCCATGCGCTGCAGGTAGCTGCCGGTGTCGGTCACCTGGGCCTGGGCGACCGCGCTGGCCAGCAGCAGCACCAGCCACGAAAAACGCCGCACGGGGCGGCGTTTTTCGGACAACGGGTGAACGCGGTGCACGGCTCAGTGCGCCGTCAGCGCGTAGCCCTTCAGGCGCGCGGCATAGTTCTGCAGCGCGGCAATGCCGCTGGCCTCGGCCTCGTGGCACCAGGCCTGCAGCAGCTTCAGACGCTCGGCGGCATCGTTGCCACGCGCTTCCAGCAGGGCCGCCAGACGGGCGCGGTGCTCGACCAGCACGCGGATGCGCGGGCGCTGTTCGACCCAGGTGCTGAGCTGCGCACGGCAATCGGGCTTGAGCCAGCGACCGTCATTGACCAGCCCACGGCGCATGCGGCGCGGCAGCAGCTTGCGCAGCTTGGCGCCGGCCATCGCGGCTTCCTCGCGCAGCGCCGGCACGAACACGTTGCGCTGGTAATCGGTCATCGCCTGGAAACGGTGCGACAGCAGCGCCTTGAGGGTTTCCGCATCCGGCACGGCAATGTTCGGGCGTACGTCCATGCTCGGCGCCACACGCAGCACCTTGGCCAGGCGCAGCGCCTGCAGGCCGCGGATGGCGGCCCAGCCGATGTCGAACTCCCAGCGGCGCATCGAGAAGCGGGCCGAGCTGGGGAAGGCGTGGTGGTTGTTGTGCAGCTCTTCACCGCCGATCCAGAACGCCCACGGCGTCAGGTTGGTGGAGGTATCGGCCGACTCGAAGTTGCGGTAGCCCCACCAGTGGCCCAGGCCATTGACCACGCCGGCGGCCCAGAACGGGATCCAGGCCATCTGGATTGCCCACAGGGCCACGCCGGGCAGGCCGAACAGCACGCTGTTGACGGCCAGCAGCGCGACCGGGCCGAGGTTGGCGTGCGGGGTGTACAGGTGGCGCTCGATCCAGTCGTCGGGCGCGCCGCGGCCGTACTGCTCGATGTCAGCGCGCATGCCGCGGGCTTCGCGGTACAGCTCCACGCCGCGCCAGAACACCTTGCCGATGCCCTTGGTGACCGGGCTGTGCGGGTCTTCGTCGGTTTCCACCTTGGCGTGGTGCTTGCGATGGATCGCCACCCACTCCTTGGTGATCATCGAGGTGGTCAGCCAGGTCCAGAAGCGGAAGAAGTGGGCGATGACCGGATGGAAGTCCACGCCGCGGTGTGCCTGGCTGCGATGCAGGTACAAGGTGACGGCGAAGATGGTCAGCTGGGTGAACACCAGCAGCACCAGCGCCATACCCCACCAGCCAAGGCCGACAATACCGCCGGTCAGGAAGTTGAGGAGCGTATCGAACATCGCAGGACTCCGGGCCGCAGGGGCCAGCAGGGAAACGGGTACACCTTCGGACATGATGGGGCCTGACGTTGCAAACTTCATCCATCCGGTGCGATTTTTACCGCGTCATTCAGTTCAGTCCCTCCTTCGTGAGCATGCCCCCGCATTCATGACAGTTGCCGCCTCCTCCCCCTCCCCGTCATCCACCGCCCCGCTGATCGAACTGGACCGCGCCTGCGTGATCCGGGGCCAGGTGCGGGTACTGCACGACCTCAGCCTGCGCATCGCCCAGGGCCAGCACACCGCGCTGCTCGGCCCCAATGGCTGCGGCAAGTCCTCCTTCATCAAGCTGATCACCCGCGAGCTGTATCCGCTGGCCCACGGCGACGGGACGGTGGCCGTGCGCGTGCTGGGGCAGAACCGCTGGCAGGTGGACCGGCTGCGCTCACAGCTGGGCATCGTCACCGGCGACCTCAGCAGCAACCTGGCCGACATGCCCGGGCTGACCGTCGAAGAGGCCGTGCTGTCGGGGTTCTTCGCCAGCTTCGTGGTGCCGGCCTTCCGTGAAATCACCGAGGACATGCGCGCACGGGTGCGTGAAACCCTGGCTATGACCGCTGCGCTGCCCCTGCTGCAGCGCCGCTATGCCGAACTGTCTGCCGGCGAGACGCGGCGGGTGCTGATCGCCCGTGCGCTGGTCAACCGCCCGCAGGCGCTGCTGCTGGACGAGCCGTCCACCGGCCTGGACCTGGTGGCGCGCCAGCACCTGATCGCCACCATGCGCGCGCTGGCCGCCCAGGGCATCACCCTGGTGCTGGTCACCCACCACATCGAAGAGGTGATCCCGGAGATCGAGCGGGTGGTGCTGCTGCGCGCCGGCAGGATCGTCGCCGACGGAAGCCGCGCCGCGCTGCTGCGCGATGCACCGCTGTCGGAGGTGTTCGGCGGGCCGATCCAGGTGGTGGAGCAGGACGGGCGGTTGAGCGCGTTCGCCGGCTGAGCACAGCGCCAGCGGGCGCATCCGTGAAGGGGGCGGGGCTGTTGCCCCGCCCCGCATCCCTCAGAACGTCAACGCCCGCGCCCGCGATTCGATCGGCGCCATGCGGCTCTGGTCCTGCAGCTGCAGATCACGCAGCTCGAACGGCGCTGCATAGCCACGCGGCAGGGCCACGCTGGCGAACGGCAAGTGCAGCTCGGCATTGCCCGGTGCGTCGAACCAGGCCGCGCTGTGCGCCTGCGCTACCGGCCGCAGTTGCCCGTCCGGGCCGGTGGCATACAGCGTGCCGCGTGCCTCGTAACGCCCCGGCGCACCGATCTGCAGCGGCAGGCGCACCGCGCGGGCCGTCGGGTCCGCCTCGGCCTGGCCACTGAAACGGGCGGTTGCCTGCGCGACGGCGAAGGCGACCTTGGCATCGCGCTGCACGCCCTTGGCGCCCACGAAGGCCTGCAGCTCCCACAGGCCCTGGACCGTGCCGACCTCCTGCGGGATCGTCACCTGCGCCTGCAGGCCGTCCCTGCCGGCCACCAGCGGTACCGGCCAGCTGCGTCCATCCGGTGCCACCAGCAGCGCCTCGCCCGCGGCCGGCAGGGCCCGCGCGGTGGAGCGCCCCGCTGCCAGTGCGGTGCTGCCGCCGTCGTCCTGCAGGCGTGCGCTGACCACCACGCGGCCACCGGCCAGCACCTGCTGGCGGTCGGCCTGCAGGCGCAGCGCGATCGGGCTGTTGGGTTCCAGCACCTGCACCACGTAACGGCCCTGGGCCTGCGCGCTCTGCAGGCGGTACGTGCCCACCGCGGCACTGCCGCCGGTACGCACCATCGCCGTGCCGGTGCCGGCGGCCATGCCGGTGGCGCGCAGTTGTTCGGCGTCCACCACACGGTTCACCGCCAGCGCGCCGGCCGGGTCGCGCACCTCCCACTGCTCGGGCCGCAGCGCCCGCGCGCCCTGCACCGGGCTGACCTGGATCACCGCATCCGGTGCCGTCAGCGGCAGGGCCACGCCACGCTGCAGCGTGGCGGCGTCCACGGTTTCCCAGTAGCTGCGGCTGAGCGCGGCCTGCGGCGCCGGCGCCGTGAGCGGCTGGGTCGGGTCCAGGGCCCAGGCGAAGCTCAGCGGCGCGCGCTCGCCGGCCTCGGCAGGCAGCGCGGCGCGTTCCACGCGCGGGGCCACCTGGTCGCTGCTGCGTGCCGGCAGCAGCGGTTGTGCGGCCTGCAGCGGCGCGGCCAGTACGGCGGCGGCCACGGCCACCACGATCGTCAGTCTTGCAGTCATGGTGTGCTCCTCACAGGGCCAGGTCGTTGCGCAGGATCGTGCCCAGGCCGAAGCATTCGCGGCGGCTCTGGTTGTGGCTCAACGGCTCGGCACCCTTGGTGCGCTGCTTGTCGGTGAACCAGGTGGTGCCGGCGGCCTTCTGGCTGCTGCACTCCAGGAATCCGTCCGAGCAGCTGTTCAGCCAGTTCTGGGTGAATTCCAGCCCGACGTTCTGCGCATAGCCCCCGCAGTAGCTGTTGCTGTCCCATACCGCCGACTCCACATCCGAGCCGACCACCGCGCGGAACGGCTTGGGCAATGCCGGGCGGCCGGCCGTGCCGTACAGGTTCTGTGCGTTGTAGGTGGCCATGTGGCCCACCTGCTGCTGGCGCACCGCGTCGTTGGTATAGCCCAGCAGCCAGCCCACCGACGTTTCGAAGGTGTTGCCGTTGAGCACCGCATCGGCCAGCGGCGTGCCCGCCGAGGACGGCGCCAGCGCGGTGACCTTGCTGACCGTCTGGATGATCTTCGGGTAGCGGCTGTCATAGGTGGGGTTGGACAGAATCCAGCGCACCACGTTGCCGCCGTTGGAATGGGTGATCACCACCAGCTTGGTGATGCCCTTGCCGTTGATGAACGTGGTCAACTGCCCGGCCAGACAACCGGCGGCCTCGGGCTTCCACATATACTGGGTGAAGTCGCAATTGATGACGGTGTAGTTGGCGCTGTTGGGCAGCCCCAGCCGTACCGTGTCGACGATGCCGGGCTGCCAGTAGGCGGCCCGTGCATCGGTCTGCGCGCCCGTGCCGTGCACGAACGCCACCCCCACCACATCCGCTGCCTGCGCACCGCTGCACGCCAGCATCAGGCCCACGGCCAGGCCGACGCCCATCCTTCCTGCGTTGCTTCGCATCCGTTGTCTCCCACGTCAGGTGATCCCCCTGGTTTCGGCACCGGCTCACTATTGAACGCAATGGTCGACATTCGTATGACGCGTGGCCGTTCCTTGGGCGGAAGCTATGCCGTAAGCGCATTGAATTCCGTGCGCCAGTAGATGTTTCCTATCTTTTGGGAGGATTCCCGGCCGATCCCGCCGTTTTGTGCCGGGTTTGGCCGCATGACGGCCGGCGCCGCCAACGGGCAGGCAAGCTGCGATCATGCCTGTCCGCCTCTTGCCGAGACCTGCCGATGTCGTCGTCCTTCACGCCCACCCTCGTTCTGCGCCCGCTGCTCGGCGCGGCCCTGCTCGCGGCGCTGGCCGGCTGCGCGTCGACGGCCGCACCGCCAGCCACGCCCGTGGAGGCGTCGGTGACGACCAAGGCGGTGGGTTATCTGCCCGCCGAGGCCGTGCCGGCCAGCCTGGCCCTGGTGCCCGCGCCGCCGGCGGCAGGCTCGGCCGGTTTCGCGCTGGATGAGCAGGTCAGCCGCGAGGCGCGCGCGTTGCGCGACAGCCCGCGCTTCGCGCAGGCGCACCGCGATGCCGAACTGGGCTTCCCGGCCGGCGCCAACCAGTTCTCCTGCGCCATCGACGTGGATGTGGATGCCGTGAAGACGCCGGCGCTGTACCGCCTGCTGGAACGCAGCCGCATCGATGCCAGCGCGGCCACGCGCACCGCGAAGAAGCACTACCAGCGCGCACGGCCGTTCATGGTCAACAACGAGCCCACCTGCAGCCCGGAAGACGAACAGGACCTGCGCGGCAACGGCTCCTACCCGTCGGGCCACACCTCGATCGGCTGGGCCTGGGCGTTGATCCTGTCCGAGATCGCGCCTGACCGCGCCGACGCGATCCAGGCGCGTGGCCGCAACTACGGCGAAAGCCGGCTGGTCTGCAACGTGCACTGGCAGAGCGACATCCTCGAAGGCCGTTTCATGGGTGCGGCCGCCGTGGCGCGCCTGCATGACAACGCCGCGTTCAACAAGGACCTGATCGCCGCACGCCGCGAGATCGCCGCCGCACGCAAGTCGGGCCTGCATTCCAGCCGTGATTGCGCGACCGAGGAAGCGGTGTTGAAGGTGCGCCCGGAAAGCGCGCTCTGACAGAACCCTCTCCATTCCGGCATCGCAGAATCCCGCGCTGCGCGCGATAGCCGACCAACGGTCGGCTCTACCGGGGCGCACCGTGGGCTCTGCCCGGCTGCGCTTCGTTCCGGCACCGCACAACCCCCGCGCTGCGCGCGATAGCCGACCAACGGTCGGCTCTACCGGGGCGCACCGCGGGCTCTGCCCGGTTGTTCTTCGTTCCGGCATCGCAGAATCCCGCGCTGCGCGCGATAGCCGACCAACGGTCGGCTCTACCGCGGCGCTCGGGTGATCGCGTGATGACATCCGGTGCCGTCCTTCATCTCGATGACGCAGTCACGACAGGTGCCGACAACATGGCACTCCACGCGGAAGCCCCCACGCTCCCATCGGACAACGGTGAGTCCGTGGTCGAGGCCGAATTCCTGTGTGGGGTCCGCCCGCAGCATCCCGGAAATCTCCCGTTCGGTTCTGCCGATGAAATCGGCAGCATCGGCAGTCTGCAGGTCCAGCGCGAAGGGGCGTCTGCGCAGGCGCAGCCTGCGGAAGTGGGCTCGCCAGTAGCCGCGCGTGGGGACACGCCGCAGGCATGCGATCACTGCGCGCCTGCGGTGGACCGAATTCAGCAGTCCCCTGCCCGCGCCCCAGCGGAGGACGGCATCCAGCGCGCACGCAATGATCCACACCGGCAGCTCGACCAGCAGCAACGCGGCGACTTCCCCCGCGCGGTTCAACCGCGCGCGCCCCGTCGCAATGTCCACAGCTTCAGCAATTCGATGAGCAGCAGCAGGCCGATCGTCATCGCCACCTGCGTCGCCGGCGTTGGCGCCCTGTCATGAACCAGCATCAGCGCAAACGGCACAGAAGGCATCAGCACCATCAGCCGCAGCGGCAGCTGCACGTACGCAAGATGGACACCGAGCCGGCTGCGACATAGCAGCAACGCGCAGGACGCGAACAGACTCGCCTGCAGCACCCAGCTCGGCGCAAGGAAGGGCAGCGCCGTCCATCCGTGGCTGTCCAGCACCGCGATCGACCCACGCATATCGTCGAGGTACGGCAGGCGGCCATGCCGGAGCGCGGATGCCAGGTAGATGATGATCTGCGCTGCATCCATGCAGCCCCACAGCACCCGCGCCCGGCCAGCGGTCGATGGTGTGCGTTGCGTGGTTTCCATTGCTCTGAGCCGCACGGGATGATTGATCTGCCAGTATGCCGGGCGTGCGACGGTGCCGGAATGCAGCAATTTGCAAAGCGGTGCCAGGCATCACCGTAGAGCCGGGCTCTGCCCGGCTGCTCTCCGTTCCGGCACTGTAAAGCCCGCGCTGCGCGCGATAGCCGACCAACGGTCGGCTCTACCGGGGCGCACCGTAGAGCCGGGCTCTGCCCGGCTGCTCTCCGTTCCGGCATTGCAAAGCCCGCGCTGCGCGCGATAGCCGACCAACGGTCGGCTCTACCGGGGCGCACCGTAGAGCCGGGCTCTGCCCGGCTGCTCTTCGTTCCGGCACTGCAAAACCCGCGCTGCGCGCGATAGCCGACCAACGGTCGGCTCTCCCGGTGCCGCAGGA
>NZ_JBMOWY010000086.1:0-10019 GCF_049310345.1 Stenotrophomonas sp. GZD-301
AGGGGGTACGGGACACGCCGTGAACCCATCCTTGGGGGCTCGTAGAAAACATCCATGTTTTCTACGGTCCCGTACCCCCTACCCGCCGCCCCTCGACAGTGAATCGGCGGGCACGGGAGATCGAAAAAATAGCTACCGCGCCGCGCGGTGTTCGGCTCTCACCCGCCGCCGTCCCCCACGTCGCAACGAGGCGCCAATGCTCTGCGCGTACCGACCAACGGTCGGTACCCACCCACCGGGGCGCGTGCCGACGACTGCCGCTCGCCTGGTTCCGCACCCGGCCCCGGCCCCGCCCCAGCCCGCAGCACTCAACGCGCCGGCTGTACGCGACATCCCACCGCAGGTGCACATCCCGCCCAACCAGCGGACAATAGCCGTGCCGGCGCGCGTGACCCGCTGCGCCCCCTCATTCCGTCTAGACGCTCCAAGGATTCCCGCATGGCCGCCCGCAAGACCAAGACCCCTGTCATCGAAATCCAGGCCCGCCCCGGCCTCCCGCTGGGCATGCCCGCCGCCACCTTCCTGCGCGACTACTGGCAGAAGCGCCCGCTGCTGATCCGCGGCGCATTCTCCGACTTCCAGACCCCCCTGCAGCCGGAAGACCTGGCCGGCCTGGCCTGCGAAGAAGGCGCCCTGGCGCGCCTGATCAGCCATGACCGCGCCACCGATGGCTGGACCGTGCGTACCGGCCCGTTCCAGGAAGAGGAATTCCCCGGCATGCCCGACCACGACTGGACCCTGCTCGTGCAGGACGTCGACAAGTGGGACCCGGACGTGCGCGCCCTCGTCGGCCACTTCGACTTCCTGCCGCGCTGGCGCATGGACGATGTGATGATCAGCTTTGCCGCCACCGGCGGCTCCGTCGGCGCCCACGTCGACCAGTACGACGTGTTCCTGCTGCAGGGCTACGGCCACCGCCGCTGGCAGATCGACGCCAGCGAATCGATCAAGGGCAAGCGCCCGCCGCTGGACTTCCGCGACGACGTCGAACTGAAGCTGCTGCGCCGCTTCAAGCCGACCCACGACTGGGTGCTGGCCCCGGGCGACATGCTGTACCTGCCGCCGAACGTTCCGCACAACGGCGTTGCCGAAGATCCCTGCCTGACCTTCTCCTTCGGCATGCGCGCGCCGGCCTCGGCCGAGCTCATCAGCGACTACCTCGACACCCTGATCATGGATGCCGATGAGTCCATCCGGTACCAGGACCCGGACCTGAAGGTGCCCGAGGACCCGAACGAAATCGACGTGGTCGCCATGAACCGCGTGGTGGCCGCGCTCAACGCCATCCGCATGAACGACCCGGACAAGCTGGGCGACTGGTTCGGCCGCTTCATCACCACGTACCGCGCCGCGGGCGAAGTGATGGCACACGGCGAACCGGTGCCGCGCGAAGAGGTCGAGGCCGCCCTCGGTGCGGACCTGGCCCTGCAGCGCCACCCCTGGTCGCGCATGGCCTGGCGGCGCGCCAAGCGCGGTGCCAGCCTGTACTGCAGCGGCCTGGAGTTCGCGCTGTCGGTGAAGGATGCCCAGCTGCTGGCGGCGACCGAACTGCTCGGCGCCCCGCTCTACCAGAAGCTCTCGGCCAAGGGCCGCGATGCCGTCCACGCCCTCCTGGCCGGCGGCCACTACCAGCTGCTGGACCCGAACGCCGTCGACGACGAGGACGGGTACGACGACGAAGGCCCGGAGGACGCGGTGGCCGAGTACGCCATCGTCGATGCCAGCGACACCGTCGAGGTGGTCGAGGATGAGGACGTCCGCGCCGATGTCCACGAAGTCACCATCCACGACGATGGCATCGAAGTGATCGTCGATTTCGACGACAGCGACGACCAGGACGACGCCGGCCCCACGGACGGCAGCCCGCGCCGCTGAGCATGGCCGGCGCCGCCTTCCAGGTCGAGGACGTCGCGTACCCGGTGCAGCACGCCGCGCTGCACCGGGTGCGCCAGCGCGTCTTCGTCGAGGAACAGGGCGTGCCCGCCGCGCTCGAGATCGATGCCCTGGACCCGCTCAGCGTGCATGTCCTGGCCCGCGACCGCGACGGCGAGCCGATCGGCGCCGGCCGGCTGACCCCGGACGGCCGCATCGGGCGCATGGCCGTACTGGCCGACTGGCGCGGCCGCGGCGTCGGCGAGGCTCTGCTGCTGGCCCTGGTCGCGGCGGCGCGGGCCCGGGGCTGGCGCGAGATCCGCCTGCATGCCCAGTTGCCGGCCCGTGCCTTCTACGCCCGGCAGGGCTTCCTGCCGGAGGGGGACCTGTTCGAGGAGGCCGGCATTGCCCACCAGCACATGCGCCGCGTGCTGGACGGGGCGGCCACCATCACCGCGTTCGACGAGGCCGTGGCCATCACCACCGCGCTGGTTCACCGCGCCCGCCGGCAGCTGTGGATCCACAGCCGCCAGCTCGACCCCGGCCTGCTCGATGCCGCCCCGGTGATGGCGGCGCTGCGCCGCTTCGCCACCGCCCGCCACGACAAGCAGGCCTGCCTGATCGTGCATGACGTCACCGCCATCGCCACCGGCGGCTCGCCCCTGCCGGGGCTGCTGCAGCGGCTGCCCAGCGTGTTCCGGGTCCGCCAGGTGGTGGACCCGGTGGACCGCGCCGTGGCCTCGGCCTGTCTGGTCAATGACAGCGGGGACTACTACTTTCGTCTTGCCGGCCATCGCGTCGACGGCGAAGCCGGGCTCGCCCAGCCTGCACGTTCGCGACCGTTGCAGGACGGTTTGCAGCGCGTATGGGAACGTTCGCGTGAATGCACGGAATTGCGGGCGCTCGGTCTGTAGCTCACGCCGCGTGCCCGAACCTGTCTGGGAATGACACCGCAGCACCGCTGCGCGGCCCGTCGGTGCCCCTTCCTGTCCCGATGGGGGTACAATTTGGGGAGTTAGATACCGCCCGCGCAGGGCTATTCACTTTTCCTGCCGGTTCTCATCGAAGCCTTACCCCACAAGCGAATCCGACCCTCCATCGTGGACAATCTACTGAAGCAGTTTGCGCAGTCTTCGCAGCTCGCCGGCGGCAACGCCTCCTATATCGAGGATCTGTACGAGCAGTACCTCGTTTCTCCGGACAGTGTCGATCCCAAATGGAAGACCTACTTCGACGGCTTCAAGGGCCGCGAAGCCGGTGACATTCCGCACTCGGCCGTCATCGCCCACATCACCGAAGCCGCCAAGCACGCTGGCAACAGCGCCACGGCCACCGGTGCCGGCGACGAGCGCGAGCGCAATGTCGGCCGTCTGATCACCGCCTACCGTTCGCGTGGCCACCTTGGTGCCCGCCTGGACCCGCTGGGCCTGACCCCGCCGACCAACCCGCCGGACCTGGGGCTGCCGTTCCACAGCCTGTCCGAGAGCGACCTGGGCAGCGAGTTCAGCACCGGCGGCATCGCCGGCCAGCCGCGCATGAAGCTGCGCGACCTGCTTGAGCGCCTGCAGAAGACCTACACCGGTTCGATCGGTGCGGAGTTCATGCACATCTCCGAGGTCGAGCAGCGCCAGTGGCTGTACCAGCGCCTGGAAACGGCCGGTGGCAACTACAGCCTGGATGCCGACACGCAGCGTCGCACCCTGGAGCGGCTCACCGCGGCCGAAGGCCTGGAGCGCTACCTGCACACCAAGTACGTCGGCCAGAAGCGCTTCTCGCTGGAAGGCGGCGATGCGCTGATCCCGATGATGGACACCATCATCCGCGACGCCGGCAAGGATGGCGTCAAGGACGTGGTGATCGGCATGGCCCACCGCGGCCGTCTGAACGTGCTGGTCAACACGCTGGGCAAGAGCCCGCGCAAGCTGTTCGACGAATTCGAAGGCAAGTTCGAGCACGACGAGCACGCCTCGGCCGGTGACGTGAAGTACCACATGGGCTTCTCGGCCGACGTGTCCACCCCGGGCGGCGCGGTCCACCTGGCGCTGGCGTTCAACCCGTCGCACCTGGAAATCGCCGACCCGGTCGTGGCCGGCAGCGTGCGCTCGCGCCAGGAACGTCGCGGCGATACCGCCCGCAAGCAGGTCATGCCGATCCTGATCCACGGCGACGCGGCCTTCTCCGGCCAGGGCGTGGTCATGGAACTGTTCCAGATGTCCCAGGCCCGCGGCTTCGCCGTCGGTGGCACGGTGCACATCGTGGTCAACAACCAGGTCGGTTTCACCACCTCCAACCCGC
Source organism: Stenotrophomonas sp. GZD-301 (assembly GCF_049310345.1). NCBI lineage: Bacteria > Pseudomonadati > Pseudomonadota > Gammaproteobacteria > Lysobacterales > Lysobacteraceae > Stenotrophomonas > Stenotrophomonas sp. GZD-301. The sequence continues at coordinate 4,168 of NZ_JBMOWY010000086.1, forward strand.
TGGACACGCGCTCCACGCGCTATGCCACCGACGTGGCCAAGATGATCGCCGCCCCGGTGCTGCACGTGAACGGCGACGATCCCGAAGCGGTGGTGTTCGCCGCCCAGCTGGCCTTCGAGTTCCGCCAGAAGTTCGCCAAGGACGTGGTCATCGATCTGATGTGCTACCGCCGTTGGGGCCACAACGAGGCCGACGAACCGGCGATCACCCAGCCGCTGATGTACCAGGTGATCCGCAAGCACCAGACCACCCGCGAGCTGTATGCCGCCAAGCTGGAAGCCGCAGGCGTGATTCCTGCCGACGGCGGGAAGGCACTGGTCGATGCGTACCGCAACAAGCTCGACGCCGGTGAAGTCACCACCGAGCTGGCTGCGGTCGAGAAGACCCCGGCCACCAGCCGCATGTACGTGGACTGGCCGAAGCTGCTGGCCGGCAAGCTGTCCGATCCGGTCTCCACCGCCGTGGGCATCGACAAGGTCAAGCAGCTCGCACAGCTGATCAACACCGTGCCGGAAGGCGTGGAACTGCACTCGCGCGTGGCCAAGGTCTATGACGACCGCCGCAAGATGGCCGCCGGCGAGATCCCGGGCGACTGGGGCTTTGCCGAGAACCTGGCCTACGCCACCGTGCTGGACGAAGGCAACAGCCTGCGCCTGGTTGGCCAGGACGTGGGCCGCGGCACCTTCACGCACCGCCACGCGATCCTGCACGACCAGAAGACCGACAACTACTACCTGCCGCTGCGCCAGCTGGTCGAGTCGCCGGAACAGGCCACCATCATCGATTCGCTGCTCAGCGAAGAAGCGGTGATGGCCTATGAGTACGGCTTCTCCACCACCGATCCGAACACCCTGTGCATCTGGGAAGGCCAGTTCGGCGACTTCGCCAACGGCGCCCAGGTCGTGATCGATCAGTTCATCGCGGCCGGTGAAGCCAAGTGGGGCCGCATCAGTGGCCTGACCCTGCTGCTGCCGCACGGTTACGAAGGCCAGGGTCCGGAGCACAGCTCCGCCCGTCTGGAGCGTTTCCTGCAGCTGTGTGCGCTGGAAAACATGCTGGTGTGCGTGCCGTCGACCCCGGCGCAGGCGTACCACATGCTGCGCCGCCAGATGCGCATGACCACCCGCAAGCCGCTGGTGGTGATGTCGCCCAAGTCGCTGCTGCGCCACAAGCTGGCCGTGTCGACCCTGGACGAGCTGGCCAACGGCGAGTTCCAGCACCTGATCGGCGACGCCACCGCGAACGCCAAGCAGGTCAAGCGCGTGGTGCTGTGCTCGGGCAAGGTCTACTACGACCTGCTGGAAGACCAGACCAAGCGCGGCCAGGACGATGTGGCCATCATCCGCGTCGAACAGCTGTATCCGTTCCCGCGCGTGGCCCTGGCTGCGGAGCTGAAGAAGTACGGCAAGGCGGCCGATGTGGTGTGGTGTCAGGAAGAACCGCAGAACCAGGGTGCCTGGTACCAGATCCGTCACCACCTGCAGGCGTGCCTGGCCGATGGCCAGAGCATCCACTACGCAGGTCGCGCCCGTTCGGCATCGCCGGCCGCTGGACACATGGCTGACCACGTCATCGAACAGCAGAAGCTGATCGCCGACGCCCTGGTCAACCCGTTCAACGACTCGGTCGCTGAATAACCTCCTCCCTCATTCTAGAAAAGACAAACCAGGAAGCTCCCGCATGGCCACCGAAGTCAAAGCCCCGGTACTGCCCGAATCCGTCGCCGACGGCACCATCGCCACCTGGCACAAGAAGGTCGGCGATGCCGTCAAGCGCGATGAAAACCTGCTTGATCTGGAAACCGACAAGGTCGTTCTGGAAGTGCCGTCGCCGGTCGATGGCGTGCTGAAGGAAATCAAGTTCGAGGTCGGCGCTACCGTGACCTCCAGCCAGGTCGTGGCCATCATCGAGGAAGGTGCCGTGGCTGCTGCCCCGGCGCCCGCCGCTGAAGAGAAGAAGGCCGCTGCCGCCCCGGCGGCTGCTGCGCCGGCCGCTGCCGCAGCTGCTGCTCCGGCACCGGCTGCCAAGAGCTCTGCCGATGCCCTGCCCCCGGGCGCCCGTTTCACCGCCATCACCGAAGGCGTGAACCCGGCCGACGTGGATGGCACCGGCCGCCGCGGTGCGGTGACCAAGGAAGACATCGTCAACTTCGCCCGCAACGGTGGCGCCGGCAAGGCCGGTGGCGCACGTCCGGAAGAACGCGTGCCGATGACCCGCATCCGCAAGCGCATCGCCGAGCGCCTGATGCAGTCCAAGAACAGCACCGCCATGCTGACCACCTTCAACGAGGTCGACCTGTCCAAGGTCTCGGCCGCGCGCAAGGAACTGCAGGACGAGTTCGTCAAGGCCCACGGCATCAAGCTGGGCTTCATGAGCTTCTTCGTGAAGGCCGCCGCCAACGCGCTGCAGCGCTTCCCGCTGGTCAATGCCTCGATCGATGGTGACGACATCATCTACCACGGCTACTCGGACATCTCGATCGCCGTGTCGACCGAGAAGGGTCTGGTGACCCCGGTGCTGCGCAACGTCGAACGCATGTCCTTCGCCGACATCGAGAAGACCATCGCCGACTACGCCAAGAAGGCCCGTGACGGCAAGCTGAGCCTGGAAGAACTGCAGGGCGGCACCTTCACCGTGACCAACGGCGGCACCTTCGGTTCGCTGCTGTCCACGCCGATCATCAACCCGCCGCAGAGCGCCATCCTGGGCATGCACGCCATCAAGGAGCGTCCGATCGCCCAGAACGGCCAGGTCGTGATCGCGCCGATGATGTACCTGGCGCTGTCCTACGACCACCGCATCATCGACGGCAAGGACTCGGTGCAGTTCCTGGTGGACATCAAGAACCAGCTGGAAAACCCGGGCCGCATGCTGTTCGGCCTGTAAGACCTCCCGCCCCTCCGCGCCTGCGCGGAGGGGTTCTGGTAAAGCAACAAGGACTATCTCAATGGCTGAACAATTCGACGTCGTCGTCATCGGTGCCGGCCCGGCCGGCTACCACGCCGCCATCCGCGCCGCGCAGCTGGGTCTGAAGACCGCCTGCATCGATGCTGCGCTGGGCAAGGACGGCAAGCCCGCCCTCGGCGGCACCTGCCTGCGTGTGGGCTGTATTCCGTCCAAGGCGCTGCTGGATTCCTCGCGCCAGTTCTGGAACATGGGCCACATCTTTGGCGACCACGGCATCAGCTTCAAGGACGCCAAGATGGACGTCGAGGCGATGGTTGGCCGCAAGGACAAGATCGTCAAGCAGTTCACCGGCGGCATCGGCATGCTGTTCAAGGCCAACAAGGTCACCCCGTACTACGGTTTCGGTGAGCTGCAGCCGGGCAACATCGTCAAGGTCAAGCAGCACGACGGTTCGGAAGTCGAGCTGAAGGGCACCAACGTCATCATCGCCGCCGGTTCGGACTCGATCGAACTGCCGTTCGCCAAGTTCGACGGCGACACCATCGTCGACAACGTCGGCGGCCTGGACTTCACCGAAGTCCCGGCCCGCCTGGCCGTGATCGGCGCCGGCGTGATCGGCCTGGAACTGGGCAGCGTGTGGAAGCGCCTGGGTGCGGAAGTGACCATTCTGGAAGCACTGCCGGACTTCCTGGCCGCTGCCGATGCCGAAGTGGCCAAGGTCGCCGCCAAGGAATTCAAGAAGCAGGGTCTGGACATCCGCCTGGGCGCCAAGGTCTCCAAGGCCGACGTGACCGGCAAGGGCAAGAAGAAGGAAGTTGCCCTGACCTACACCGACGGTGAAGGCGAAAAGAGCCTTGTCGTGGACAAGCTGCTGGTGGCCGTTGGCCGTCGCGCCGCCACCAAGGGCCTCCTGGCCGAAGGCACCGGCGTCAAGATCAACGCCCGTGGCCAGATCGAAGTGGACGACCATTGCCACACCGGCGTTGACGGCGTGTGGGCGGTCGGCGACTGCGTGCGCGGCCCGATGCTGGCGCACAAGGGCTTCGAGGAAGGCATCGCGGTGGCCGAACTGATCGCGGGCCTGCCGGGCCACGTCAACTTCGACACCATTCCGTGGGTGATCTACACCGAGCCGGAGCTGGCCTGGGTCGGCAAGACCGAACAGCAGCTCAAGGACGAAGGCATTCCGTACAAGGCCGGCAGTTTCCCGTTCGCCGCCAACGGCCGTGCCGTCGCCATGATCGAGCCGGCCGGCTTCGTGAAGGTGCTGGCGCACGCCGAAACCGACCGCATCCTGGGCATGCACCTGGTCGGCGCGAATGTGTCCGAGCTGGTCCACGAAGGCGTGCTGACGATGGAGTTCAGCGGTTCGGCCGACGATCTGGCGCGCATCTGCCACGCCCACCCGTCGCTGTCCGAAGTGGTGCACGACGCCGCGATGGCCGTCGGCAAGCGTTCGATCCACAAGGCGAACTGAGGGCGTTGCCGGCCAGTGGCCGGCGCCTCCCGACGTAACGAAAAACCCCGCCTTGGCGGGGTTTTTTGTGGGTGCTCAGCAGGACTGCAGACGCATCCAGGTGCGTGACAGATCCCGCGCGGCCAGATCACTTTGGCGGATCCACCAGTACAGCATCCCCGAATCGCCCCACATCGCCTCATCGTCGGAATCGAGCTGCAGCAGCAGGGCCCAGTCCGTACTGGCGGCCTCCAACGCCGCACGGCGCGGGTCCTGGTAGCCGGTCTGGTCGCCGCAGTACAGCCCATGACTGACCAGCTGCGCTTCCAGCTGCATGTCGCCCTGCACGTTGTGCGAGTACCCGCCCAGCCCATGCCGCTCGCCCGCGCGCGGCGCGCCATGATCGGCGACCGTGTCCACCAGGTCGTAATAGTCGTCCTCCACCGCATCCTCGTCCCAGGCGACGCCGTCGGCCTGGAAGGCCTCGAGCATGCGCGCGCCATCACCCGAGAACGGATGGGGCAGGCTCCAGGCCTGGTGGAACCCCAGCGCCGCAGGCGGCAGTGCCGTCTCGGGATCGGGCGCAGGCAGGCGCTGCAGGTCGCCGGCATCGAACAGCACGGCGCAGTGGCCGTCCCGGTGGGCAGGGTCGTAGCCCCAGGGTTGTTCCTGCGCGTCGTAGAAGAACGACAGCAGCCCCTGCGTGGGCAGATCCAGGCCCGATTGCAGGCCCTGCAGGTCGGCAAGATTGATCTGCAGCATGAAATCCAGCGGTCGGCCGTTGTGTGTGGGCCATTGGAAGTCTGCAGGCACATCGGGGCCGCCGCCGATCCGCGATGCACCGATCGGTGCGTCGGCATCGGCCGTGCGGCTGAAACCGATACGCGGCCGCAGCCAGGGCTGCAGTGCAGCGGCATGCTGCCCCAGCGCGTGCTGCTCGCACAGCGCGACGAACGCCTCACCGGACAATGTCATTCCACATCCCTGTTGGACAAAACAGCCGGCAGTCTACAGAGCGCCGCTGCACGGCGGCAACGCGGTTTTCCCGGCATTGGCGGCCATCATCCGCCTCATGCGGCCACCGGGCCGCCGCCCAGCAGGCGCGCCGGCAGCATGAACAGCGCGCGCAGGAAGGCGAACAGTGCCGAGAAGGTGATGCCCACCAGCCGGAACGGCAGGCTCAGCAGCCAGACGAACGGCCACGCCACCAGGGCCAGAACCGCCAGCGGCCAGCACAGCACGAACAGCAGGCACCACACCCCCAGCGCGAACAGCGTCTTCATCGTCGGTCTCCTTCGACTCGGGGCATCGTCGCCCACCGGGTCACGTTGCCCCGCGCCGGGAGCCGCGACAAGCGCGCTGCGACGAACCACCCCGCAGCACGGATGAACCCGCCGCTGCGGCGACGGAAGCGGGGGGGGGGGGGGGGGGGGGGGGCGACGCCTGCACGAGGGACGGGGGGGGGACAAATGGTTGCAATCCCTACCGC
>NZ_JBMOWY010000087.1:0-16065 GCF_049310345.1 Stenotrophomonas sp. GZD-301
CCCCCCCCCCAGATGTAGATGCTTCGGGGGGGGTGTTTTTTTTTCCCCCCCCCCCCCCCCCCCCCCCCCCCGCCCGGTTACGGGACCGGTGGCGACGCCACCGTGCCGCCCTGCCCGCCCGAGGTCAGGCGCAGGCCGATGCTGCTGGCACGATCCGCACCGCGCGCCTGCTCATGGCCCAGCAGCAGCGACAGGATCCAGCCGCGCTGGATCGCCACGTCCACACCGGCCTGCAGCGACAGCACATCATCGTTGTAGCTGCGCAGTGCCACCTGATAGTCCTGCGGCCGCGACCACGTCGCGTAGTTCAGCGACGCCATCCCGCGGTCCTGCAGTGCACGGCGGTACTCGATGCTCCAGAACGGACGCAGCCGCGTCTCCGCCGACGCCTGCGCGCTGCCCTCCAGGCCGAGGGCCAGCGTGCGGTTGTCGACGATCTGGCGCCCGTAGGCGAGATCCAGCACGCCCAGCCCGTGTTCGCGATACGCGTCCAGGGTGGTACGGCTGGCATCCCAGCGTGCGTAGCCGGTCAGGCGCGTGGTGGCCACCACCTGTTCGTAGCCCAGGCCGAACGAACCGAACCACTGCGTGCCATCGCGCCGCGCCTGCGCCAGCGCGTCGGCATCGGTGCTCCAGCGCTGCAGATCGAACTGCAGGTTGCCGGTGGCGATCATCGCGTCCACATACAGATGCGCGTTGCCACGCCACAGCCCGTACAGCGCCAGCGAACGCTGGTCGGCGCGCAGGCGGGTGCGGTCGTCGTCCTGGTCGCTGTCGTTGCGGCCCACGCTGCCGGCCACGCCGAGCAGCGCATGCTCGCCCAGGCGACGGTCCACGCCGACGCTCAGCCCATCGCTGCGCAGGTCGTAGCGGGCGCCTGCGGTTGCACCTGCGCGCCCATAGGTCGCCGTGCCCGAGGCCCAGCTGCCCCAGCCGGCCGGCAGCCACGCCGCGCCGGTGCCGAGTGCGCTGCCCAGCGGCAGCGACGTGGCCGTGGGGCCGCCACCGCCGCTGGAGAGCGACAGCGTGTTGCTGGCGGCATTGCCGCCGTCGCGCACCTGGCGCAGACGATCGCGGATGTTGCCCTGCTGTGCGTTGGCGAAGCGGACGCTGGCATCCACCTGTGCCTGCAGCAGCCCGGTCACGCCCGGGTCGCGGGTCGGGTCGGGACGCACATTGACCGACAGCCGCAGTTCCACGCGGGCTGCGGCGTACCCGCCGCTGGCGGCCTGCTGCGCAGTGATCACCGTGGTGCCTTCGGCATGCACGTGGACCGTGCGGCCCTCGATGCTGGCCACCGCCGGCGCGCTGCTGTGGAAGGTGAACGCACCGGGGCTGGCGCTGGTCGGCAGCGGCAGATCGAAGCTGCCCTGCTCCAGCACACGCGCCATGTCCGGCTGCCAGGCGAGTACCGGCACCGCCGCGGCAATGTCCACGTCGAGGCGCTGCTGCGTGGCGGCGTGGTGATTGCCATCGCCGGCCTGGTCGGCCGTCAGGCTGCAACGACCCGCCGACAGCATGAGCACCCGCGCGCCGTCGAGGCTGCACACCGCTGGCGTAGTGCTGGCGAACACGACCGGCTGCCCGGAGGCGCCGCCCTGCGCGCTCAGCAGGAAACTGCCGCCCGCACTGAACACGGGGCTGCCCGGATCGGCGACGAACGCGCTGATCGCCTGCGTGGCCTGCGCCACCGCGAAGCGGTAGTCCAGCGCGGCGGTAAAGCCATGCGCATCGCGGACCTCGACCTGCACGTCGAACGTGCCGGCCTGGGTGGCGGTGCCTTCAAGCAGGCCATCGGCCGTCAACCGCACACCCGGCGGCAGCGCGCCGGACAGCAGCCGGAACGCATAGGGGGCGACGCCGCCACGCACCGGCAGGCGCGTGCTCACGGCCTGCCCCAGGACGACCTCCGGCGGTGCGGTATCGCCCGGGAGGATCTGCGGCGCGTCCACCACCAGCACCACGCTGCGGCGGGCCTGGAACGGACCGTCGCCGGTGCTGCTGTCGGTGACCTCCACCTCGACGGTGAAGCGGCCGGCGACCACCGGCGTACCGGTGAGCTGGCCGGCCGGGGTCAGCGCCATGCCGGACGGCACTGCACCGCCCACCAGCGCGTACCGGTAGGGCGCTCTGCCGCCACGGCTGGTCAACGCCAGCGTGAACGCGCTGCCGGCAGTCGCCGCGCCCGGCGCGATGTCGTCGATCGCCACGCTCGGCGCGGCAACGGTGATGGTCACTGTTGCGGGTGCGGACGTGCTGAAGGCATCGCTGGCGGTGTACTCCACGCTGTCGGTACCGGCGTAACCGGCGTGCGGGGTGTAGCGCAGCGTGGCGCCCTGCACCTCCACGGTGCCGTGCTGCGGCGCGCGGACAATGTCGACACGGGTGGCCGTGCCCTGCAACGTCAGCGGCAGCACGGTGGCGGCCGCGCCGTAGGCGATGCCGATGCGGCTGTCCGCCGCGCCCAGCACCGGCAGCGGGGTGACCGCGGCCGAGGCGGCCGAGGCGGTGCCCTGCCCGTGCTCGCTGCGTGCAACCACGGTGAAGCGGTAGGCGGTGCCGTTGGCCAGGCCGGTCACTGTGATCGGCGAGCCGCTGCCGGTGGCGGTGATGCCGCCCGGTTGCGCGCTGACCGTGTAGTCGAGGATGGCGCCGCTGCCGGCGCGGGCCGGCGCAACGAAGTGCACCTGCACCTGCCCATCGGCCGCCACGCCGCGCACATCCATCGGCGCACCCGGCAGTTCGACGCCGACCAGCACCGCGACGGTGCTGCCCACACCCTGCAGCGCCGTCGCCGCGGCGGTGCCCTGGGCGTTGCGCAGGCTGCCGGCTGCCGCCTGCAGTGTCTCCACTGCGATTCCATCCTCATCCAGGTCGTCGGCCTGGACGGTGTAACCGAACCGCAGCACCGTGCCCTGTGCGTCGGCCGCCTGGGCGAGCAGCAGCGCCTCGCGCTGGTGCGCGCCGATGCGCAGCTGCAGCACCGGCGGTGCGCCAACCTGCAGCGCCTGATCGAAGCCGACCTGGAATTCCAGCACCTGCCCAGCCAGATAGCGGCCGGCCGCCGGCGGCGTCACCCGCAGCACGCGCGGGGCGTTCAGCACGGTCAGCGCGTCCGACGGTGCCGAGGCCGCGCCGCTGCCCACGCTGTTGATCGCGGTGACGGTGAAGCGCTGTGCGATACCGGTCGGGAGGCCGCCGATGCGCAGCGGACTGCCCGCGCCGCGCACACTCTGGCCGCCTGGCAGTGCCTGCAGCAGGTACCCGGTGATCGGGCTGCCACCGTCGAAGGCCGGCGCCACGAAATTGACCTCGGCGGTGTCGCTGGACACCAGCACCACCTGCACGATCGCCGCCGCGCCCGGCACCACGGCCCGTACCGCGAAGCGGTGCGAGACGCGTGCGGCCGCACGGGTGGCGGCGTCGCCGGGCTGGTCGGCATCGATGCCGCAGCTGCCGGCCGTCAGCAGGGTCAGCGTGCCATCGGCCGCGACACTGCACACCGCCGGCGTGGTGGTCGCCCACTGCACCGGCAGCAGGCTGCTGGCGGTGGCGGTCAGCCGTGGCGTCGTGCCCAGGTCCTGTGGACCCGGATCGGCGAACTGGATCTGCTGCTCGCCCATCGGCACCACCGGTGCCGACAGTGCCGAGGCCGCGCCCGTACCCGCCGTGTTGCGCGCCGCGACGGTGAAGCGGTACGCCGTTCCGTTGCGCAGGTCGGTCAGCACCGCCGGCGATTGCGCCACCGGGACCTGCAGGCCACCGGGCTGCACGGTGATCGTGTAGCCCAGCACCGTGCCGCCACCGTTCTGCAGCGGCGGATCGAAGGTCACGGTCGCGGTACCGTCGTCGGCACTGACGCCGGTGATGGTCGGCGCATCGGGGGCCACCGTGCCGACGGTGATGCCGGCGGTGGACCCGACACCGGCCAGGCTCAGCACGGCACTGATGCCGTCGGCGTTGCGCAGGGTGCCCCCGTTCAATCCGAGCGATTCGATCCCGATACCGTCCAGATCACGCTGGCCGGGCAGTACGGTGTAACGGAAACCAAGCGTGGTGCCGCCCGAACCGGCGTCATACTGCGCCGCCACGCGCTCGCTGCCGATCACCAGCATCAGCTGCGGCGTGCCGGTGACCAGCACCGGCTGATCGAAGACCAGCTGGAACGCCAGCGTGTCGCCGGCCGCGTAGTGGCCGGCAGCCGGCACCTGCACGGCCGTCATGCGCGGCACGCCCGGCAGGGTCACCGGGTTGGACGCCAGCGACAGCGCGCCCGGCCCACTGGCGGTGCGCGCACGCACCAGGAAGGTGTAGGTACTCCCGGGCTGCAGGCCGGCGACCCGCACCGGGCTGGCAGCGCCGGTCACCACGGCCGCCCCCGGCAGGGTGATGACCTCGTAAGTGGTGATGGGCGAGCCGCCGGTGGAGGCAGGCGCATCGAAGTACACATCCGCCCCGGTCGCACCGACCCGTTCGGCGCGGCGCATGGTCGGTGCCGACGCCGTAGCGGGCACCACGAAGAAGGAAAGCAGCACCGACGGAGCCCGGGCGATGCTGGCGGTGCCCGGCTGATCGGCCATGAGATTGCAGTAGCCGGTGGTCAGCAGCCTGACGCTGTTGCCTCCTTCGATCGCGCACACCAGAGGCGTGTAGCTGGTGTACTGCACCGGCAGGCCGCTGCTGGCCGTGGCAGTCAACGGCACCAGCATGCCCACATCCTGCCCGCTGACGCCCGTGAAGGAGATCGTCTGGCTGGCCTGCGGAATGAGCGTGTTGCTCGGGTCCGACTCCGGGCCCACCTGGGCGCCGTTCTCGGCACGCACGCGGAACTGCACCGGCACGCCGTTGGCCAGCCCGGGGACGCGGATCGGCGAGCCAGTTCCGGTCGCCTGTACCCCGCTGCTGGCCGTCACCACGTACCGGCTGATCGGCGCCCCGCCCGTGCCGGACGGCGCCTGGAACGAAACGCTGGCTTCGCCATCGCCACCGGTGGCGACCACTGCGGTGGGAGCGTCCGGTATCCCCGCCCTCACGGTGCCGCTGTAGCTGACCCACGTGGTGGCGTTGGCGGCGTCGGTCACGGTAACGGTGGCGTTGTACGTGCCGGACTCGCTGGGCGCGCCCGTCAGGCGTCCGCTCGAGGACAGCAGGAGACCGGTGGGCAGGCGCCCGCCCGTGACGGTGAACGCATAGGGCGGGGTGCCACCGCTGGCGATGAGGGTCAGGTCGATGCTGTTGCCGACCGTCATGGCCGGCAGCGGAAGCGACGGTGCCGTCAACGGCGGGGCCGTCGAACTGGTGCACTGCAGGTTCACCCCGTCGATGAAGCCATTGCTGGTGATGACGTTGACGAACAGCCCGTTGCTGGTCAGGAAGTTCGCCGGCAGGGTGATCGAATGCGGACCGGTAGTACCGCCGGAGGTCCGGTAGTCGTACGCCTGCGGGATCGCCCCTTGGCCGCCCAGGATCACCGCGTCGGAGCCCGATGAGTCGTTGCGCGGGCCACGTCCGTTGTCCCGGAACGTTACCGTGAGCGTGTCGCCCGGCAGGAACCGCGTCGGCATCTGGTTGCTCGTCATCGGGATTCGGCCGTTCAGGCCGTTGACTGTGGTGCAGCCCGCCGACTCGGCACTGGCCAGACCAATGCCGGCGATCAGCTGCAGCATCCCCACGCTCACCCACGCCAGCGCGCGCGCCAGCCTTCCCTTCCCTGAAACCGGCATCCGCACTCTTCCCGCATCCGTTCAGCGCATCTCGTCCTGACCTTGTCGGCCGGACGGTCGCGGTGATGATCCTGATCACACAGCCCCCGACGGCGACCGTGGTGACGGCTGGCGCGATCGGGAAGCTCCCCCTGATACCGACCCGATAACGGTCGGTTGGACCGGAACTGTAAAGAATTGTGAAGACGGTCGCAAATAGCGACCGCTACTGCGGATTACTCGAAGGAGCCGACCGAGTCGTGCGACAGGTTGTCGAACCGGGTGTATTCGCCGAAGAACTTGAGCTTGCACGAGCCGGTGGGACCACCACGGTGCTTGCCGATGATGATCTCGGCCAGCCCCTTGTCCGGCGAGTTTTCCTTGTTGTAGTAGTCGTCGCGGTAGATGAAGACAATCATGTCCGCGTCCTGCTCGATAGCGCCGGATTCGCGAAGATCGGCCATCACCGGGCGCTTGTCGGTACGCGTTTCCAGCGAGCGGTTGAGCTGGGACAGTGCGATCACCGGCACATTCAGTTCCTTGGCCAGGCCCTTCAGCGACCGCGAGATCTCCGAGATTTCGGTTGCGCGGTTCTCGCTGTTGCCCGGCACGCTCATCAGCTGCAGGTAGTCGATCACGATCAGGCCCAGATCGTGCTCGCGCTTGAGGCGGCGGCACTTGGAACGCAGGATCTCCGGCGACACGCCCGGCGTGTCATCGATGAAGATCTTGGTTTCCTTCAGCATCCGGATCGCGCCGGTGACGCGGCTCCAGTCCTCGTCCTCGAGCTGGCCGGTACGCAGACGCTGGGCGTTGATGCGGCCGTTGGAGGAAATCAGACGCATCGCCAGCTGCGAGGCCGACATTTCCATCGAGAACACCGCCACGCCCTTCTTGGACTTGATTGCGGCGTACTCGGCGATGTTCAGCGCGAAGGTGGTCTTGCCCATTGCCGGACGTGCGGCCAGGATGATCAGGTCGGTCGGCTGCAGGCCGGCGGTCATCGCATCGAAGTCGGCGTAGCCGGTCGGCAGGCCGGTGATGTTGCCGCCGTTCTCGAAGCGGTTGCGCAGTTCCTCGAAGGCATCCTTCAGCGCGCCGGGCATCGCCACGAAATCGGTACGGCCACGCGCGCCCTGTTCGGCGATCGCGAACACGGACTTTTCCGCCGCCGACAGCAGTTCGCTGCTCTCGCGGCCTTCCGGCTGGAAACCGTCGTTGACGATGTCGGTACCGACCTGGATCAGCTGCCGCAGCACCGCCTTGTCGCGCACGATCTCGGCATAGGCGGCGATGTTGGCCGCCGAGGGCGTGGTGCTGGCCAGTTCGATCAGGTACGCGCCGTCGCCGACCAGCTCCATCTTGCCCTGCGACTCGAACCACTCGCCCAGGGTGACCGCATCGAACGGCCGATCGCGCTCGGACAGCTCGCGGATCGCCCGGTAGATCATCTGGTGATCGCGGCGGTAGAAGTCGGTTTCGGTCAACTGGTCGTTGACCCGGTCGTAGCTTTCCGGCGCCAGCATCAAGCCGCCCAGCACCGCCTGTTCGGCCTCGATCGAATGCGGCGGAACGCGCAATGCATCAATGCGCATCTCGTCGCGGTCGAAGCGGTCACCGCGGTCTTTGCGGTCGGAACGGAAGCCAGAACGGGCGGACATGGGGGCGTACTTCCTGCGGGGTATGTGGCGTTGGACATGGTAGGCACGCAGCGACTGCCGCAGCCATGCACAACCCTGTGGATAAGCGGTGGATGACCTGGGGGCACATCGGCGGTGGCCGGCAGCATCGGCCGGGGCCGTCGCAGTGGAGGCGACGGGCGCCGTTGCGGCACCCGTCGAGGGACATTATCGCAGATGCACCCGACTCAATGCTGACCGCCGTGCGTATCGATCCAGGCCAGGAACCGGTCGACGAAGCCCTGCAGGAATGTCTGCGTGCCCGCGTTGGTGATCGTGCCCTGTGCGTCGATCAGGCCCTCCTTGAAGTGCAGGAAGGCTTCCGGCTGACCCAGCACGGGCATGTCCAGGTAGGCCAGGATGTTGCGCAGGTGCTGCTGGGCCAGGGCCGTGCCGATCACCCCGACCGAGGCGCCGATGACCGCGGCCGGCTTGCCGGCGAAGGCGCTGTCGCCGTAGGGCCGCGAGCCCAGGTCGATGGCGTTCTTGAGCACGCCCGGCACCGAGCGGTTGTATTCGGGTGTGACGAACAGCACCGCGTCGGCCTGGCGGATCTGCTGCTTCAGGCGCACGCCCTGCGCCGGATAGTCGCTGTCGAAATCCTGGTTGTACAGCGGCAGATCGCCGATCTGTACGTAGTCGAAGCGGGCCTTGCCGGCCGCGAGCTTCTCCAGCGCGTGGGCCAGCGCCTGGTTGTGCGAGCCCTTGCGCAGGCTGCCCACCAGCACGGCGATCTTGAATTCAGGCATGAAGGCATCTCCAGTCGTGGGAATGCCCAGCCTAGGCGGCGTCGCCTTCGCGAGCGGTGAAGGCGACACCGGGTGCAGCGCAGCGGCCTATCAGCCGCGCGTGACGTCCGCCCGGACCTGCTGCCAATGCGCCTGCCAGGCCTGGAACATCAGCACGTTCCACAGGTGCGTATGCCATTTGCGTTCGCCCTGCTGGAACTGCTGCCACAGCGGCGCCACCGCCGCCACGTCGAACACGCCTTCGGCGGCCAGCCGCGCCGGGTCGAGCAGTTCGTCCGCCCAGCCGCGCAGGTCGCCCTTGAGCCACTCGCTGACCGGTGCGCCGAACCCGCGCTTGGGCCGGTGCACCATGTCCTGTGGCACATAGCGGCCCAGCACGCGCTTGAGCAGGTACTTGCTGACCCCATCGCGGTGCTTGAGCGCCATCGGCAACGACCAGGCGAACTCGGCCACCCGCCAGTCCAGCAGCGGCGCACGCGCCTCCAGGCTCACCGCCATGCTGGTGCGGTCCACCTTGCACAGCAGGTCATCGGGCAGGTAGGTGCTGAAATCGGCCAGCATCATCGCGTCGGCCGGCGAGCCGGCACCGTGCAGCGGGTCGGCCAGGTCATAGAAGCTGCCGGCGGCCGTGGCGCCCGGCACCGCGGCCACCGGATCGCGCCAGCGCGTGATGCGGTTGCGGTACACATCACCAATGCCACGCGCGCCGGCTTCGGCCAGCAGCGCGGCAAGCCCGCCGGTACGCGAGGCCTCGCCCTGCCCGCGCGCGCGTGCGGCCATCCAGCGTCGCAGCGGCGCCGGCACCCGGCCCAGCATCGTCCAGTTGCGCAGCGCGCGCTGGTAGCGGCCGTAGCCGAAGAACAGCTCGTCGCCCCCGTCGCCGGACAGCGCCACCGTGACCTTGCCACGGGCCAGCCGTGCCACCAGCGCGGTGGGCACCTGCGAGGCATCGGCGAACGGCTCGTCGAACATCGCCGGGAGCGTCGGCACCACCGCCAGCGCATCGGCACCACTGACGTACAGCTCGGTGTGGTCGCACTGCAGGTGGGTGGCCAGCGCCTTGGCGAGCGGCGCCTCGTCGTGGTGCGATCCCTCGAAGCCGATGCTGAAACTGTGGATCGGTGTGGGCGACTGCGCCTGCATCAGCGCGGCAACCACGGACGAATCGGTGCCGCCGGACAGGAACACGCCCACCGGCACGTCGGCCACCATGCGCAGCGCCACCGCATCGCGCAGGATCGCATCCAGCCGTTCCTCGGCCTCGTCATCGCTGCCGACGAACGGCGCCGCGAGCGCCTGCTGCATGCGCTCGCGCGCATTCCAGAACGGCTGCTGCATCTGGTCCGGGCGATGCGCGGCGGCGCCTGCGGCGACCGCCTGCGCATCCAGCCGCAGCACCCGCCCGGGCAGCAGCTTGAAGCAGCGCTCGTGGATGCAGTGCGGGGCCGGGATGTAGTCCAGGCGCAGCAGCAGGGTCAGCGCGTCGCGGTCCACGCCGTTGTCGAAGTCCGGGTGTTGCCAGAGCGCCTTCAGCTCCGAGCCGAACACCAGCGCGTTGCCGGCCCAGCCGTAGTACAGCGGCTTCTTGCCGACCCGGTCGCGGGCCAGCCACAGGCACTGCTCGGTACGGTCCCACAGGGCGATGGCGAACATGCCATTGCTCCGCTGCAGGGTGTCGTCCAGCCCCCACTGGCTGATCGCGGCCAGCAGCACCTCGGTGTCCGAGTGCCCGCGGAAGCCGTGGCCCAGCGCCTCCAGGTCGGCACGCAGCGAGGCGAAGTTGTAGACCTCGCCGTTGTAGGCCAGCACGTAGCGGCCGTCGGCCGAGGCCATCGGCTGATGGCCCAGCGGCGACAGGTCCAGGATGCTCAGCCGGCGGTGGGCCAGTGCGATGCCCGCGGCCGCATCGGCCCAGACGCCACTGTCGTCCGGCCCGCGATGGACCATCGCATCGCCCATCGCGCGCGCCCGGTGTTCCAGTGTTGCCTGCTCCAGCCCGGGAGCGGGCAGCAGCATTCCTGCCAATCCACACATGCGTCAGAGATCCTGCGCCAACACCCGTGCGGCGCTCAGGACCGCATTGTCGCTTGGAAGCACCGAGATTGCTGCCCCCGCCAATGGCGTATAGGTGTCGGCACCGCAGACCCGCTGCAGCGGCAGGTGGCCCAGCCCGGCCTCGACCAGCGCGGTGATGATGCCCTCCCCCACCCCGGCGCTGTGGCGGCCCTCGTCCACCACCAGGACGCGCTGGGCGGTGGCGCCCTGCTCGGCGATGAAGCCCGCATTGAGCGGCACCAGCCAGCGCAGGTCGACCACGCGCACCTGCCAGCCCAGCGCCGCCTCGATGTCGCGCGCGGCGCGCAGGCTCATCGGCACGCCATTGCCGAAGGTGAAGATCACCAGGTCGTTGGCCTCCGGCGCGTACACGCGGCCCTCCCCGGGCAGCATCGCCGGCTGCCCAGGGGCCGGGTAGTCGAACAGCCATTGACCATCGCCCGGCGCATGCAGGTCCTTGGTCATGTACAGCGCGATCGGCTCGAGGAACACCGCCACGCGGCCGTCCACCTGGCCGAGTGCAGCCAGGGTGCGCAGCATCTGCACCGCATCGTCGCCCCGCGAGGGGCACCCCACCACCAGGCCGGGAATGTCGCGCAGCGCGGTGATCGAGTTGTCGTTGTGGAAGTGGCCGCCGAAGCCTTTCTGGTAGCCGAGCCCGGCCACGCGCACCAGCATCGGGTTGCGGTACTGGTCGTTGGAGAAGAACTGCAGCGAGCACGCCTCGCCGCGCAGCTGGTCGATCGCGTTGTGCAGATAGGCCAGGTACTGGATCTCCGGGATCGGCAGCATGCCCAGGTTGGCCAGGCCCTGGGCCATGCCCAGGATCATGGTTTCGTCCAGCAGCGTGTTGAACACCCTGCGTGGGCCGAATGCCTTGAGCAGCCCCTTGCTGACGGTGTACACGCCACCCTTCTGGGCCACGTCCTCGCCGAACAGCAGGGTCGAGGGATACTTGGCCATCAGCTCGTGCAGCGCCTGGTTGATCTGGATCGCCAGGTGGCGCGGTGGCAGGTGTTCGGGCAGCTGCGCCGCACCGCCGTGGGCCGCCTCGCGCGCCGCCGGGGCCGGCAGGCGCTCGGCTTCCGCCCGCACAGCGGCAGGCGAGTACGGCGCCAGCGGCGCGATGATGTCGTCCAGTGCCGACAATTTCGGCCGGCGATCGGCCTCGTCTGCGGCCGCGAAGCAGCGTTGCCGCACGGCCTCGTACGCCGCCAGCAACGCGTCCGGGGTCATCCAGCCCGAGGCCAGCGCGATCTGCGCCGAGCGCAGCAGCGGGTCGGCCGCTTCGGCCGCGCACAGTTCCGGCAGCGGCCGCCATTCGATTTCGAAATCGGTGCCGGCATGGCCCATCAACCGCGTGGTGCGCAGGTGCAGGAAGGTCGGCCGCCGCGTCTGCCGGCAATGCGCCAGCGCGCGCTGGACTGCGTCATGCCCGTTGGCCAGGTCCAGGCCATCGGCGAAGAAGTAGTCCAGGCCCGGTCGGTGGCCGAAGCTCGCGGCGATCCAGCCCTCCGGGGTCTTCACCGAGATGCCGATGCCGTTGTCCTCGCAGACGAACAGGATGGGCGCCGGCAGCCGCTGGTGCGCGGCCCACGCCGCGGTGTTGAACGCGGTCTGGGCGGAGGCGTGGTTGGCCGATGCGTCGCCGAACGAGCAGATCACCACGCTGTCGTCGGGAATCGGCAGGCGATGGCCGATGCGCCGCCCGCTCTCGATCGCCATCGCCGTGCCCAGCGCCTTGGGCAGGTGCGAGGCGATGGTGGAGGTCTGCGGCAGCACCCACAGCGGCTTGCTGCCCCACACCTTGTGACGGCCGCCGCTGGCCGGATCGTCGCGGCTGGCCGCGAAGGACAGCGCCGCATCCATCACCGGGTCCATCCCCGGCAGCTTGCGGAACCGTTCGGCCATGAAGCCGCCGGAGCGGTAATGCAGGAACGCCGGATCGGTATGCCGGGCCAGGCGCGCCACCAGCGCATTGCCCTCGTGCCCGGCCGAGCCGATCGTGTAGAAGACCTTGTTCTGCACGCGCAGCACGCGCGCCATCAGGTCCAGGTGGCGGCTGATCAGCTGGGACTCGAGCAGCTCACCGAAGCCCTGGGCGTCCAGCGTGCTGCCGGGCAGGATCGGCGCGCCGGGGTCGGGCCGTGGCACGGCCGGGCCGCGCCACTGCTGCACGAACTCGATGAAGTTGGTATCGCAGATCTCGGCCCGGTTGAGGCCTTTCATGCGTGCGGGAATCGGATCGGGAACCACGGCAAACATCCATCACCCTCCGTGAGGTGCTGCGGAAACGATCAAACGTGCCGGTCAGACCGGCTGTAGGAGCAACGCCTGCACCTGCGGCGACACCGGCGGCATCGGCACGAAACCAGGCTGCGCGCGCACGCGCAGCAGCCAGGCCAGCACGGCCGGATATGGCACCAGCGTCACGCCACCATCGGCGGCGACATCGGTATAGGCGAACAGCGCGATGTCGGCGATGCCGTAGCGGCGGCCGCTGAACCACTCGGCCTGTGCCAGGTGCTCTTCCATGACCGCCAGCGCCTGTGCGGCACGTGCGTGCAGCTGCGGCAGCTCGGCGCGGCGCGGGGAATCGATGGCGGTCCAGCCGCGGATGAAGCGGGCCACGGCCACGCACGGCTCGTGGCTGTACTGCTCGAAGAACATCCAGCGCAGCGTCTGCGCGCGCTCCCAGCCGTCGGTGGACAGGTACGGCGTGCCCTCGGCCAGCCAGAACAGGATGGCATTGGACTCGGGCAGCACCCGGCCGTCGTCGCGCTGCACCAGCGGCACTTTGGCGTTGGGGTTCAGGGCCAGGAACCCGGGCGTGTGGGTCTGCCCGTTCGCGCTGTCCACTTCCACCCACTCGTAGCGGCTGCCGAGGTGTTCCAGCAGCATGCGCACCTTGTGGCAGTTGCCCGACACGGACATGCCATACACCGTCAACGGAGCCCGCACCGACGTCATTGCCACCCTCTCGGATCAGTTGCGGGCGGTCTACCCGCAGCCGCGAGTCTGGCCGCAAGCAGGCGGGCTTGCCAAGCGCGGGTGCAGCATCCTGCTCACGCCTGGCGGCGCTGCCGCCATTGCGCGCGCGACTGGCCCCAGATTTCCATCGGGACACCTGCGTGCGGCGGCGGCAGTTCGCCCATGCGCAGCAGCGTGCTGCCGAGCTTGCGCGCCACGGCCTGGGAATTGAGGTTGGACGGCTCGATGGTGTGGATCACCTCCTCCCAGCCCAGGGTGTCGAACGCCCAGTCGATGCTGGCCACCGCTGCCTCGGGCGCGTATCCCTTGCCCCAGCTCTCGCGACGGATGCTCCAGCCCACTTCGGTGCCGGGCCAGTCCAGCGGCTGCCACGGCCCCATCCGCCCGACCCACGCGCCGGTTGCCTTCTCGATCACCGAGAACATCGAGAAGCCATACAGGTGCCAACTGCCCACCAGGCAGCTGAAGCTGCGCCAGGCCTGCGACGGCGGCATCACGCCGCCGAGGTGCTGCATCACCTCCGGGTCGCTGCAGAAGCGCAGGAAGGCATCGAAGTCCTCCACACGCGGCGGGCGCAGGATCAGGCGGTCGGTTTCCAGGGCAAGATCGACAATGCTCATGCGGCGGTCCCGTTGGCGACGCCGGTCATGATCGCAGAACGTGGGCCGCACGGCAGGCCCCGAAACGCGACACGCCGGCGCGGGGCCGGCGTGTCGTCGATGCATCGGGGGGAGAGGTGGCCGTTACTGCCGGTTGGCATCCAGCGACGCGGTCTGGGTGACCAGCTGCCCATCGATCACCGGCAGGCGATCGCTGCTGGGCTTGTTGTCCATCTTCACGGTCTTTTCGACGCCGTCGTAGCGGTAGGTCACGTTGTAACCGGTGACCGCTTTGCTGGTGCCCATCGCGATGCGGTTGCCCGGCTTGCTGGCCATGCGCATGGTGCCGGTGGTGCCGTCCTCATTGCGGTAGGTCACGTTGTAGCCGGTGACGCGGGTCGACTCGGAGGTAGCCGTTTCGGTGTGGCACTGGCGCTCGGTGCGGTTGACCACGCGGCCACCGACGTGGCGCTTGTCCACCTGGTTGCCGATCATGCCGCCGGCCACCGCACCGGCGGCGGTCGCTGCCTTCTTGCCGTTGCCGCCACCGACCTGGTTGCCCAGCAGGCCACCGATCACCGCACCGGCCACGGTGCCGCCGACGTTGCCGTCGCGCTCGGGCAGGCGTTCCTGCACCACCACGTCCTGGCAGACCTCGTGCGGGGTCTGCGTGGTCGACGTCTCGCGCACCGGCTCGGTGCCGATCACGGTGGCGTAGGCTTTCTCCTTGCGGGTCAGCGGATCGACCTTGACCACGTCGGCGTATTCCAGCTTGCCGGCCTTGTCTTCCAGGGCCACGGCGTCGGTGCGTGCGCCGTCATCGGTGAGCGGGGTGGTGTCCAGGGTGGGCCGGCTCTGCGCGGCGGTCGTGGCGTCCGGCGAGGAGCTGCCGCTCTTCATGAAAGCAGCGGTGGCGATGCCGCCAACGAGCAGCGCGCCAGCGGCGACCAGGGCAGTGGTGGTAGTACTTTTCATAACCGGCTCCTTGCGGACGATCCGCAACGTTCTTGAGCGAATTCCAGCATGGCGCGCCTGAACGGAATCTCCACAGTCCCTGCACACCGCGTTACCCCATTCAGGTTCTGTCGCAGCAAGGCCCGTGATAGCGTTTACACCATCTGTCGAGGAGTGCGTCATGGCCAATCCCCTGCTGCTGCCCGTGCTCGAATGGGCGCGCCGCCTGCGCTACCCCACCCTGTTCAAGCTCACCGCGGGT
Organism: Stenotrophomonas sp. GZD-301; assembly: GCF_049310345.1. Taxonomy (NCBI): domain Bacteria; kingdom Pseudomonadati; phylum Pseudomonadota; class Gammaproteobacteria; order Lysobacterales; family Lysobacteraceae; genus Stenotrophomonas; species Stenotrophomonas sp. GZD-301. Next base: position 14,992 of record NZ_JBMOWY010000087.1, read on the forward strand.
CTGTTCGCGCTGACCTTGTTCATTCCCGATCCTGTGCCCTTCGTCGATGAGATCCTGCTGGGGCTGGGTACGCTGCTGCTGGCCAACTGGAAAACACGCGGCAACAGGACGCCGCCGTCGCTGCCGGCCAAGCGCCGCGCGTGAACCTGGTCGACAGCCACTGCCATCTGGACGCGGGCGAGTTCGACGAGGATCGACTGCAGGTGATTGAACGCGCGCGCGCCGTGGGCGTGCGCACGCAGGTGGTGCCGGCAGTCACCGCCGCCAGCTGGCCGGCGCTGCGCGAGACCTGCCGGCTCGCCGATGGCCTGCATCCGGCCTATGGCCTGCACCCGATGTTCCTCGATCAGCACCGGCCCGAGCACCTCGATGACCTGCGCACGTGGATTGCACGCGAGCGGCCGTGCGCGGTGGGCGAGTGCGGCCTGGACTTCTTCGTGGAGGGGCTGGATGTGGAACAGCAGCAGTTCTATTTCCTCGGCCAGCTGCGCCTGGCGCGCGAATTCGACCTGCCGGTGATCGTGCATGCGCGCCGTGCGGTGGACGCGGTGATCGCCGCGATCAAACAGGTGGGCGGTCTGCGTGGTGTGGTGCACAGCTTTCCCGGCAGCCCCGAGCAGGCCGCGCAGCTGCACGCGCAGGGCTTCCTGCTGGGCCTCGGCGGCCCGCTCACCTACGAACGGGCCCAGCGCCTGCAGCGCCTCGTGGCGCAGATGCCACTGGAACAGCTGCTGCTGGAAACCGACGCCCCCGACCAGCCCGACGCCGGCATCCGCGGCCAGCGCAACGAACCGGCGCGGCTGCCGGTGATCCTGGAGACGGTGGCGCGGCTGCGCGGTCAGCCAGCAGAAGACATCGCCGCGCAGACCACGGCAAACGCACGCCGCCTGTTCGCCCTGTAGAGCCGGGCTCTGCCCGGCTGCCATAGGCGCGAACCCAAACCACCAACACGTCAGCCCGTAGAGCCGGGCTCTGCCCGGCTGCCTTTGGCGCGAACCCGAAATACCCCGCACACCCGCGCACCGCGCGCGCGTCCAACCCGGGAGAGGCCGGCGCTCCTTCCGCCAGGGAGAG
>NZ_JBMOWY010000088.1:0-16390 GCF_049310345.1 Stenotrophomonas sp. GZD-301
TAAAACGAGGTTTACCTTGCATTAAAACGAGGTTTACCTTGCATTAAAACGAGGTTTACCTTGCATTAAAACGAGGTTTACCTTGCATTAAGCGAGTTTATGATATAGCCTCGTCTTATTGAATTAAAAATATAACCTTTTCATATGAAAACAGAACTAATAGTTAAAGATAATGCATTAATTAATGCCAGTTATAACCTTGATCTAGTCGAGCAACGGTTAATTCTTCTAGCTATCGTTGAAGCAAGGGAATCGGGTAAGGGAATAAATGCTAATGATCCATTAACAGTTCATGCTGAAAGCTACATCAATCAATTTTGTGTACACCGAAACACGGCTTATCAGGCATTAAAAGATGCTTGTGATGATCTATTTGCAAGACAATTCAGTTATCAAAGTCTTAGTGAAAAAGGCAACATTATTAATCACAAGTCAAGATGGGTGAGTGAAGTCGCTTATATTGATAATGAAGCGGTTGTTAGACTTATTTTTGCTCCCGCTATCGTGCCTTTAATTACAAGACTAGAAGAACAATTTACAAAGTATGAAATACAACAAATAAGCAATTTAACAAGTGCTTATGCCGTTCGGTTATATGAGATATTGATTGCATGGCGTAGTACAGGAAAAACGCCTCTTATAACTTTGTCTGATTTCAGACAAAAAATAGGTGTACTCGATACTGAATACAAACGAATGTATGACTTTAAAAAATATGTCTTAGACATTGCATTAAAGCAAGTAAATGAACATACCGACATTACTGTTAAAGTTGAACAGCATAAGACTGGTAGATCAATTACAGGTTTTTCATTTAGCTTTAAACAAAAAAAATCAGTAACGAAGTCAGCTAAAAGTATAGGTGTAAGCGAAGATATAACGATCACTTTAACAGATGCACAACGCTATTCATTTGCGAGTAAATTGTCAGAGCTTCCAGAAATGGGAAAACTTTCACAAGGCACCGAAACCTATGAACAATTTGCTGTACGGATTGCAGATATGCTAAAACAGCCGGAGAAATTAAAAGAACTTACTCCATTACTTCGAAAAGTTGGCTTTCAATAAATGATGTCAATTGACATTGTAAAGTTGACAGTCAAGTATTAACACAAATTGAAAACTAGTTTACATAATGAAAAAACTGTCAGTTTCAGAGTTGGCTAAGCTTTACGGATATTCACGACAAGCCATATATGCGCATATAAACAAAGGAAATTTATCTAAAGGATCTGATGGATTAATTGACTTCGCAGAAGCCATAAGAGTTTTTGGGGAACCACAAAAGAAAGATACTAATGTCAATCAAAGTCAATCAATTAACAGTCAAAACTTGACAGAAGTTGACCTATTAAAACGTCAAGTTGACATACTGGAAAAACAGTTAAATCAAGCACTGTTTAGAGAAAATCAATCACTAGAACGTGAATCGTTTTATCAAGATCAGATCGAGGCCATGCAGCGCTTACTAGAAGCACCAAAAGCCAATATGACTACGTTTACCGATCAAGAACAGTCGCAAGCGAATGTAGCTCAAGTACAGCCAGAACCTAATATTGATGCTCCTAAACATGACGGATTGACTACTCCAGAGAATAAGCGCATTCCTGTTCCAGAGCATGTTGAACCAGAGCCTAAAAAGCGTGGCTTCTGGAGTCGTTTTTTTCTTCCATATGGTTAACTTAGGCTAAATAAAACCGTGGAACATTGCTCAATAAATAAGCGTGGAACGTGAAAAATCATAAAAAAAACCCACCTTGGGGAAGATGGGCTATAAACTAGAAACTACAGCATTGATTTCTATAGATAATTATAACGCATTTCGGATAAGGTGTATTATGTTAATTTTAGGAAAGGCTCTAGACTAGCAGAATGATTATGTTAGTCTAGAGCCATATAATTAACATTATTGAAGTATTTTACATGGCAATTTTTCGACATTCTTCTGCACACTGACGGCAAGCCTCAGCACATTTTTTACAATAATCATGTGAATGTTTTTCACACTCTTCCGCACAATATTCACAGATCTTAGCACAAAGCTCACAAATCTCTTTGAGGAAAGGTGAGTTATGTTGTTGCATACGCACACATAACTGACAAATATCTGCACATTCTAGACAACGTTGAATACATTCACGCATCATCTCTAAATCTTTTTCTTTTAAACAAGAAGTTGCACATTCAGTACAAATAAGTGAACAGTTTGTACATGCAGAAATACACTCTGAAAATTCCGTATTAATCATTTTTTACTCTCAACTTATATAATCAAAGAAATAATTAAAACATAATTTTTTTCTACTAATTATTTTAAATTATTAGTAAATGTAATACATAATGTTAATTTATATGAATAATTTTAATTTTAACTAAATCTTATTTATATTCCAAATTATTAAAAAACAGTTTTTAATTAGGATAGATGATCAAGTATCAAAAGCAGCTATTCTTAAAATAACTACAATAATTTTATCACTTTAAAAATAGATTTTCCCTCTATTTAACATAATGGGCGTTATCCGAAATCGTCTTTTATAAGTTAAATAAAATCATATGCTTAACTATTTTACATCACCCGTAACCACCGCAAAAATCCGCTTTGGAAACAAAGCGGATTTTTTTTGAGCAAGTTTGATACTTCTTGCCAATAATTTTGACTAAAAATTACTCCAATTAGCTTGAGTGATACAAATTTGTGATACATTATTGTATATACAAATTTGAATGTTTTTTATGGAACTGTATTTCGAATGGGATGAGGCTAAAAACCAAAAGAATCAGAAAAAACATGATGTATCTTTTGAAACGGCAAGCCTCGTTTTTGAAGATCCTTTACGGATCTCAATCCAGGATCGACATACCAATGGTGAAGAACGTTGGCAAACGATCGGTATGGTTAAAGGTGTACTGATGTTATTGGTGGCTCATACAATCATTGACGATGATGACTGTGAGATCATACGAATCATTAGTGCAAGGCAAGTCACTAAAGCGGAACGCAATCAATATGAGCATGGTTAGATATACACGCAAAGAACTGAATGAAAAATTCAGTGACAAGCAAGATGCTGAAATTAAACGCTTGCTTGCAAAAGGAACTGTACCAGATGAACAATTAGATCTATCTGACATTCCTGAGATTACCGACTGGAGTCATGCTGTTCGCCATGGGCAATTTTATCGTCCAGTGAAGCAACAAACATCTGTTCGTCTAGATGCAGATGTACTTGCATGGTTAAAGGCTCAAGGCAAAGGCTATCAGACACGCATGAATAAAATTCTGCGTGAAGCAATGCTAGAAGATCTTAAGAATCATTGATGAAAATGGGAGCTATAGACTCCCATTTTTGCTTCGCATAAGAGATTTTATGTTAAATAATTAAATTTTTTCTATGTAAATCTGACAGTCTTACGAAGAGTAAGCTAGTAGAAATCTTTCGATATCTTCGATCATCCTGTGAACATCTTCTTTTGTAAACTGATCATAATCTCCATGGGCCGCATTATTTCGAATATCAGCCATAGCTGTAATTAGTTTTTGCTGTAGAGGGTTATAAACTCCCGCTTTTGCCAAGTCTTCATTCAATCGTGTTAATTTTTTCTTCTCTAATTCTATTCCATTATTCAAACATAGTTCTTTAATTGCGGTTTCTAGAACTACACCAGCAATTACAGCAGCTGAATTTTTATAACCACTACTTAACAGCGATCGTGCTTGTTCTAATTCACTATCAAAAACTTCAGCTTGAACAATTTGCTTGAAAGAAGTTAAAAAACCATTTTTAAAATCATCATACGATGCTTTTAAAATTGGAATTAACCTACTGATTATTCTAGTATTAGTATCAAAGCTCTGTGTTTCTTCAGCATCTAAAAAATCACGGTAATGAATAGAATGTTCACCACATGATAGTAATAATAGATTTTTAACTTTAACTTTCCATTCAAGATAAAGAGCATCCCCCTCATCACCCAAAGTATCATAGCTACCGCTATATTCTGAGTAAGCTTTTTTTGTCATAGCTTTGATGGAAGCAGAATCGGTTAGTAGTTGTTCATAACGCTGTAATATTTTTTGACTCATGTTTACTCAGTTTTTTAGGGTTTCCAAATTAAGTAATTGAACTCTATAAATCTATTTAGATGAAAATTGGAAAATTAATGAAAACAATAAACTACTGAAAGATATCCAAAGATTAGGATCTTTAAATTTTTCTTTAAGGCCTGAAGTCATTAATTTTTGAGATATTTCTTCTTGATTAGTTGATTCCAGAAGGTTTTGAATAACTGATGCCAATTCATAAGGCTGAATAGTATCTGGAAGTTTTGGGGCTAATTGAGTAAGAATGATTTCTAATGGTGATTGTTGCGGTGAGCCAATAGTAATTCCATTCCCTTTATTGTTTGAGAAATAGCCATTAGATATGGTAATACTTCTGAAATCCTCAGGATTATTTATTCTTAGCCCATCACCATCATTATAAGATGAGTTGATTCCATCAAGATTTAGATGATCGTTCTGTTTTTTATCAGTCATATATAAGCCTTTATCTTTTGAATGATTTATAACTTATATCATACTGATCAGACCAAATGAAAAAAGTGAGCTTAAACTCACTTTTCTATATCTATACATTGAATCCTATATGTTTCCCAGTTGGAAGTTCCACATCAATACGGAGCTTTCCTCCCATAGCTTCAACATACTTTTTCATGGTTGAAATCTTAAGATCATTGCCACGATTTTCTATTGCTGAAAGCGATGGCTGTTTTATTCCCAAAGTTTCAGCCAGTTCTTTTTGAGAGATTTCGAGTTCTTCACGAATAAGGTAAAGCTGATTTTCTAATAGCAATTCATCAGCCATTTTTTGAATACGGGCTTGGCTCTCAGGAGAGCGATTAGCCAATAATTCTTGTAGGGTCTTAGCCATCAGATTATTCTCCTAATGTTGAGAGATGAAGTTCATATTGCTTATCTGCAATTGCTAGCATCTCTGTATAAAAACGCTTTTTACCGCTCTTATCACCAATACACAGTACAATTGCTTGTCGTAATGGATCGAATGCAAAAAATGCTCTTAATGGTTTACCTCGATGCTGAACACGTAGTTCCTTCATATTGGTAAATTTAGAATCGTAGACGGTATCTACTAAGGGACGACCTAAACTTGGTCTTTGCAGTTGCAGAACAACCAACGCAGCTAAGACTTTCTCTTGTGTTATTTCATCTTGCTGTTCAAGCCATTCATTAAACAGATCCGTTGTAATGACTGTCCACATATTACAACCATAATATAGATTATAGTCTATATATTAAAGCTGATTGAATAACTTTGCAAATGGCAATAAAAAAGCCCGACATCCTGTCGGGCTTTTTCATATCGGGTGCTCGTCTTACTGATCTCGTGCTGCCCATTCCTTGCGCTATTTTCTTATTCTTGTTGTCTGGAGACATCCAGTTCCCTTATGTATTCATAATAGGGCTAGTACCTTGGATTACCAATCAGCAAAATCCTTAAATCTCTGTAAGCTTTAGCTTACAAAGTTGGCCTATTTTATCCCAAGAGTTGTCCGCAGAAATTGGGGATTATTTGTGAAGTGTGACCATTGAGAAATCAGGAAAAAATGAAAAACGAATGTTTTTTGATCGATTTTATTGGCTAAAAGTTACAGTTTTGCTTAAAAAGAAACCGACTTGTTTCCCAGTCGGTTTTTTGTGGTTTTTTAGGGGGATGAAAAATTTTTAACTATATGAAAAACAAGGAGATTTTAAAAAGCATTTCGTATAAGCTCTATTATGTTAAATGGAATGTTTATGAGAAATTAATAGTCTATTTTTGTTTGAGATTGAAGTATATTTAAAAAAGTTAAGTTGTTTTTTTAAATGCATAACTTCATCTTTTAGTTTTTTGATTTGTTGCTCTCTTTCGTCCTGTATAGGGTAAGTAAGTTCACCAAATTTTCTAACTAACTGACTGTATTCAATCAATTTATTGTAGTCAAGTTCGAAATCTCCGCTTTTTATATATTTAAGTATAGTCGAGCGAGGTTTTTTATACGCTATAGCAGCATCACTGATCGAAAATTTTTTTAAAAAATGATGATTTTTACCTAGCATACTATTTCACTTAAGGCATTATTAATTTCGTATATATATGTTAATAAAATTAACACATACAAGATATAAATCTTTAATCATTATTGGTTAATAATCGAACGTTTACTTTACACATGCCCTACTCTGATAATTTTTCTATTATTAAATCAATATGCTTTTAAAAATTTATATTATTAACATAATACACCTTATACGAAATGTGTTATAATTTTCCTTAGAAATCAACGCTGTAGTTTCTTTTTTGCCCAACCTCCCCAAGGTGGGCTTTTTTTTTATGATTTTTCACGTTCCACGCTTATTATTTAATCAAAGTTTCACGACTTTATTCATATTAATTAAACAATCGTGGTTAATCATAGGGTCTAAAAAAACGGCTCCAAAAGCCTCTTTTCTCAGGCTCTGGTTCAATGTGCTCTGGCACTGGAATCCACTTATTTTCCCTCCGCTCTGGAGTAGTCAATCCGTCATGTTTAGCTTCTGCTGTGTCAGGTTCGGGATCTGGTTTGGCTATGCTGGGTTGCACTAATTCTTGATCGGTAAACGTAGTCATATTAGGTTTTGGGGCTTCTAATAGGCGTTGCATCGTTTCAATTTGGTTCTGATAGAAAGATTCCCGATCTTTGGCATCATCAAGCTGGTTTTTCAGCATGTCTATCTGCTGTCTAAGTAGTAAAACTTCTGCCGAATTTGGACTGTCTATTTTTACAGGTTCTTTTACATCCTGTTTTTTGACAGGTTCCCCGAAAACACGGATAGCCTCGGCTAGATCGATCTTATTCTGGGAATTTTTACTTAAAATTCCTTTCTTTATGTTGTTGTAAATCGTTTGTCTATTGATATTGTAAAGCTTAGAAAGCTCGAGAACTGTAAGGCTTTTCATGTTGTAAATCTATGCCTAAACCTGTCAAAAGTTGTTGTCTATTAGACTGTCTAATAAACAAATGATCAAGTTTAAATTTTAGGCAGGTGCAAAGCCAACTTTTTGAAGATAAGGGAATAATTCTTGGAATTTTTGATAATCTTGGAGCATTTCTGCAATGCGTATAGCAAATTGTTGGAAGCTTTCGGTGCCTTCTGAATATTGCCCCATCTCAGGTAATTCAGAAAGTTTGTTGGCAAAGAGATGACGTTGTTTATCACTCATTTTGGTGAAAAGGGCTAATGTATCCGTTCCCTTAATTACTTTGTCAGAGTTGGTTTTTTTCTGCTTAAAACTGAAAGAAAAACCGGAAATTGAACGTCCTTTTTTATGTTGTTCATATTTAGCCGTTATATCGGTTAACTCATTTACTTGCTTGAGGGCAAAATCTAAAACATACGTTTTAAAATTACTCATTGTTTTGTATTGATGAGCTTCGACACCAAGTTGTTGTCTAAAGATCGATAGATCAAAAATTGGCGTTTTACCAGCAGATCTCCATTGAATTAATAACTCGTATAACCGAATAGCATAAGAGCTAGTTAATCTCGAAACCTGCTCCAATTCATATTTAGTAAAGTTTTCTTCCAGTCGAGTTATGAGTGGAACAATGTCTTGCGTGAAACGTAGGAAAACGATCCCGGATTGAGGTTCATATCCAATTTTATCGACCCAACGACAGTGAAAGCTACGATCCTTACCAGTCTTAGGATTAATGTCATGATACGTGACATAGCGATCAAACAAGCTTTTAGATGCATCCCGAAGCACGGTATAAGCAGTGTGTTTCTCGACATTAAAGGTATTGATATAACTACTTGCATGTACTTCTAAAAGGCTATTTTCAGTTATCCCGTGCCCTGTTTCCCGAGCTTCAGCAATGGCTAATAGGATCAGCCTTTGTTCAACTGTATCTAGGGTATAGCTAGCTTGAATTAAAGCATTATCCTTTACGATTAATTCACTCATTTCTAATAATAAATTTATAATTAAACTAGGTTGTACAATAGACTATTTTAATTGAATTGTAAATCGACTTAATTTGGGGTCGATAAACCTAGTTTTAAGGTCGATAAACCTAGTTTTATGGGTCGATAAACCTAGTTTTATGGGTCGATAAACCTAGTTTTATGGGTCGATAAACCTAGTTTTATTAACTCTAAAACTATTATGAATAAAGGGTTACAGCTTACTTAAAAGCATTTAAAAGATTAAAAATAATTAAAAGCCCAGGTAAAGAAAAATTGCCCTTGGTTTTCGCTTCGCTCAAACTCTATTGAACTTCGCTTTCGCTCAGTTCGTCGGGGCAATTTTTTGGTGAGCACTTACGTGACTTTAAAAAAGCAAAAGCAACTCGGAATTCGCTACGCTCATAAAACTTTTTTACTCGCTACGCTCGATCTAGACTCAAATTTCTACAACTTTTCCATGCTTATTTAGGTTTCACAGCCTAAAAAGCGGTTTTTCAGGGAGTCTAGGCAAAATTTTCCAAGGATCGCTCGTAGACACTCGCTTTGTTCTTATCGGTAAAATCAAATGATCTCCAAAATACTCTAATTTGCGTTTAGAGCACTCTAATTTTTTTATTGATGGGGAATATAGGTTTAGGCTAAAAAAGGCATATACGGCTTCAACAGTGTATTTAAACCCTATTATTTGAGTCAATCTAAGCTTTATTGAAAGGATTCCTTGGATCTTCTTTGGCTTGCTTAATCAATTTCTCCATTTCATATAGCGATTTAGCCGATAAAATATCTGTTTTTCTATTTTGATCCAGGCTAAATGCATTGTTCTTTTCTGCTCCGGATTGTGCCTGCTTAAATAAATCGAGCATTCGATCTAAATCTTCGTTTGAATTTGATCGCTCTAAACCGCTTTGTTCCAATAAGTTTAAATATAGTGATCCGATAAAATATTTAATGTGGTCTTGCTGTTTTCTTAAAGATTTACTAAGGGGGGCCTGGTTATATTTCTCAGGGTTTAAAACTCGTTCGACCTTCGCTGTAATATTCTTTTCAGAAGTCTGATTTCTTTTAATTTTTAAAACTTCATTTAATGCATCATGCATTGCAAAGTAAGCATCAATATCTGTTTTTTTACTTAATTCTAGAATATTCAATTCTAATTTTTTTAATTTCTGTGGCTCGGTTTTTTGGATCAGTTGTAATTGAACTATACGTTTATTATAAGTATTGCGCTCATAACGACATCGTTGAATAAGTTTTAAATCTTCTTCATTCAGTTGTTTCATTGATTCTCGTTCAGAAATCATTGCTAAAAAAGCATCTTGCATTCGTCTTTTAAACGGCAGCGCTCGAATATGTTTATCCAAATCGATGATTTCTTGTTGTGTTAAGGCAAATGTTTTTCTACCGGCCAAAGCGGATTTCCTGATTTTGGGTATCTAAATTGATGTTAGCGGAATTCTGATGGTGTTGAAACAATATTTTATGTTATACATAAAATATTGTTTATCTCGTTTCCGTGTCTTTTTTTAACAATGATTGCTTTAGCAATCATTGTTAAAAAAAGACACTTCTACTCGCTCCTGCGGAGGCTACATAAACCACTGATTTAATTATTAAATTATGAGTTTTTCTTCGGGTTTTAACGGTATTTTTCTTAATGGTGAAAAAGTAAGCAATGTCTGCCGTTACAAGAAATGGGAAAGGGGTGCAACAAGGAAAACAGCGAATTTTAGACGAGTGCAACAAACTTTTTTGATGAAATATCGATGTTTGCAACAAGAAGAGACTGCTCTCTGCAACAAGAATTAGCCCCTTGTTACAAGAAAATTTGCTGTTTCGTTACACGTAATTTGTTTGAGGTGAACTGATGTTTTATTTAAATCTAAAGCATAATATTAAAAAAGAGCAGAGTTCTCTGAATGCATTCCATTATTTAACTCGGACGGCACATTTTGAAAATCAAAAAGACAATGAAAAATTAGAGTTTATGCGGTATGGAAATATGCCCAAATGGGCAGAAAATAAACCAAAACTTTTTTGGAAAAGTGCTGATCAATTTGAAATTTCCCGGGGAAGAACAAGCTCTACTTTAACCATTGCTTTACCAAAAGAGTTAATACTAGAACAACGAGCAGAATTGGTTCAGAAGTTAATAGATCAGTTTGCCGGACAATATCAATTTCCTTATACCGCAGTCATTCATAATCATCCCAGTGAAATTACTGGAGAGGATCAACCACATTTACATTTGATGTATTCAGAAAGAACAATTTCAGATGATATTGAACGACCACCAGAGCAGTTTTTTAAACAGTACCGGCCAAAAAATCCAACTCAAGGTGGTGCGCAAAAGTTAACAGCTGATGCATTAGGTTTTGGGCGAAATCAAATCAAAGTATTCCGTGAAAAAACTCAAGAATTAATGAATTTGTTTTTAGAAAAATATGCACCAACTAAAAAAGTAATGGTTTATGGTGTAGAAATTGAAGTGAAAAATCAGGTCAGTTGCCTATCTAATGACGATTTCAATCAAAAATTCGGGACCAAATTACAGGATGTACCACAAATCCCTCGTTGGAAACTTTATAGCGCTGATCCAATTATTCAGCTTGATGTTGAAGCTCAAAAAAACACAATTAAAAAAATTAGAAATCAGAACAATGCTGAACTTTATGGCAAGGAATATGATTTAGAAATATCTAGACGCCATGTGCTTACTCAGAAAAAAGATCCTGGCTTTAGCTTAGATTGATTTTTATAAGTGGAAAATTTGTGTTTTTTGAACATGGAATCTTGAAAAAACTTATCCATATTGTGAGTGATTTTTAGCCACAACATGGAAAATTTGTGTTTTTTAGGCTGCAATGATGGATAGATTGTGTTTTTGATTCAGGTCAATAAGGAAAACCTAGATTTTTGCCCATAAATGTAAAATCTAGGTTTTTCGCATAAGGTGTATTATGTTAATTTTAGAAAATCTAAAAAAGGGATAGTTAAAAACTATCCTTTTATCTTTTAAAAATTATCTTAATAATAATACTGGTTTTGTAGAGCTTGATAACAATTTGGTCGTCGTACTACCAATAAAAAACTGGCGTATCTTTGAATGACCATATGCACCAATTACAATCATATCAATAACGTTTTTTTCTTGATAATCCAATATAGATTTCTCAACATCACCGTCAAGCATGCTATCAATTACATCAAAACCATTATTTGCAAGTAGCTCTTTTGCCCAAGTGACTTGTAATGTCATATCACTATTTGGCTTACCAACATATACCACATGAGCTGTCAGGGTTTTTAATAAAGGGCTATTTGCAATTTTGTCTACACAAATACGTGCAGTAGGACTTCCATCAAAAGCAATTAAAAAAGACTTAGGTGGACTAAAGGGTGAAGATGTTATTAATACGGGTTTATGAAGTGCACGAACAACATTTTCAATATGGGTTCCAACTTTACTGGAATCATGCTCGGTTTCAGCCCCATGTTTACCCATAACAAGAACACGAATATCCTCTTCCATTCCCATGATTGTCTCTAAAAGACTGCCGTGGCGTTGAAAACTTTGAGCATCAATAGAGAACTTCTCCAATAGATAATTCTTTGCTTCCCGAAGAAGAATTTGGCCATGCTCTAGTTCAATCTTCCCCTTACGCTCTTCAATTTCAACCAATTCTTTGAGCAAGGTTTCTCGACTTCCCAAGCCGATTGCACCGCTTAAATCTTGTGGTGCTTTCGCTTTTGGCTTATCAATAACATGTAATAACTTAAGCGGTGAACTAAGTTTATCGCTAAACCAAGCTGCATAATCACAAACGGTATTTGTTGCTAATGATCCATCAATACATGCAATAATTTTTGACATTTTTCATCCCTCTTAGTGGCTATTTAAGCGATCTAATGCATCTGGTTTATCATGGATGCCAAATTTATCGACTAAGGTTTTGCTGGCTTCATTCATTCCAATAAGTTCGACTTCTGTTCCTTCACGTCTAAACTTAATGACCACTTTATCTACGGCAGCGACCGCAGAAACATCCCAAAAGTGAGCCTGACTAACATCAATTACAACTTTTGAAAGTGCTTCTTTGAAATCAAATGCAGAAGTAAATTTATCTGCTGAGCTGAAGAACACTTGACCTGTTACCGTATAAGTACGGGTATTTTCAGGTTCATTAAATTCGGACTGAATTGCCATGTAGCGTTCAATTTTGTTGGCAAAAAATAATGCAGAAAGAAGTACACCAACTAATACGCCATAAGCCAAATTATGTGTCGCAACGACCACGATGACTGTAACGATCATCACAATATTGCTAGATAAGGGATATTGGCGGATATTGCGTAGTGAATCCCAGTTAAATGTTCCAATTGCTACCATGATCATGACAGCAACCAGTGCAGCCATTGGAATGGCTTTAAGCCAGTCACTGATAAACACCACCATAATTAACAGAAAGACCCCTGCACTAAATGTAGATAAACGGGTACCCCCACCAGATTTCACATTAATAATCGATTGACCAATCATGGCACAGCCTGCCATTCCGCCTAAGAAACCTGAAGCAATATTGGCAACGCCTTGTCCTTTACACTCACGGTTTTTATCACTATTGGTATCTGTTAAATCATCGACAATCGTTGCTGTCATCATAGATTCAAGCAAACCTACGGCTGCTAATCCCAGTGAATAAGGCAAAATAATCGTTAAGGTTTCAAGATTTAAAGGAATATCAGGAAGCAAGAAAATTGGAAGCGTATCCGGTAATTGCCCCATATCTCCGACGGTTCTTACATCTAAACCAATGAATAAGGCAAAGAGCGTAAGTAAGACAATACAGATGAGAGGAGAGGGTAAAAGCTTCCCTATCACTGGAATATAAGGGAATAGATAAATAATGGCTAAACCACCAATTGTCATCGCATAGACATGCCATGTCACATTAGTGAGTTCAGGTAATTGAGCCATAAAAATTAGAATAGCCAGGGCATTCACAAAGCCAATCACAACTGACTTGGATACAAACCGCATCAAGGCACCTAATTTTAGATAGCCGGCTAAGATTTGAATAAATCCTGTCAAAATTGTGGCTGCTAATAAGTATTGCAGACCATGCTCTTTAACCAGTGTTACCATTAATAACGCCATGGCACCGGTTGCCCCAGAAATCATACCAGGGCGACCACCTACGAAAGCAATCACCACGGCAATACAGAATGAAGCGTATAACCCGACTTTAGGATCGACACCTGCAATAATAGAGAAGGCAATTGCTTCAGGAATTAGAGCCAAAGCGACAACAATACCCGCAAGGACATCCCCGCGAATATTAGAGAACCATTGTTCTCGAATAGTGGATAACATGAAATAGCCTATTTTTTTAAATTTTAAGAAAGGCTAGTGATGTGATATATACGACACACAAGCTACTACACCACATCACTAGACAGTGATGAGTTATTTACTGATTTAAGAGGTAAATAAACTTATGGTGGCGTAAGTGTCATATTAAGAAAGATATCTATTTTGGAGGATTTCGGGGGCAATCATAGCAGCTAGCCCCTTTTCTATCCACCCTAAACGCAGTACTGAAGTAAAAGCTAAGAATTATCATAGATAATTTTAGAATTGATTTATGCCCATTTAACATAATGGCCGTTATACGAATTTAAAAATGGGAGCTAAGCTCCCATTTTTTTAAGTAATTTTTTCAAATAAGGCTTGGATGAGCATCTAAAATTCGAATTAATGTAGCTGCTGGTCCAGTTGGATAGCGTCGACCTTGTTCCCAATTTTGCAGGGTACGAGGACTAATATGCAGACGTGCAGCAAACTCATTTTGGCTCAAGCCTGTTTTTTCACGTACTTCTTTAATATCTGGTAGTTCGAGTTCTGTAACTCGACTTGCTTTAACTTCTTTACGTTTGATAGCTCCAGCTTCTTTGATTGAAGCAACCAAGTCATCAAATAAGTTGTTATCCATGAAATTGCTCCTTCACGAGTTGGCGCAGAATGGCTGTTTCCTTATCTGTTAAATTATCTTTCACTGATTTTGGATAAGCCAATAAGAAAAATATCTGATCATCCTCGGTGACCCAATAATAAATCACCCGAATACCACCACTTTTTCCTTTGTTACCTTGAGCACAACGTACTTTGCGAATACCACCGCCATTCTTGATTAGATCACCTCTATCAGGCTGTACCAAAAGATCTTCCTGAAGTTGACGATATTCCTCATCAGATACAAGGTCTTTAATTTGCTTGGTAAAGATGCTGGTTTCAATAAATAACATGGACTCTTTATACGTCAATGGCGTACTTGTATTTTAGCAGTTTCCATAACAAAAAACGAGAGTTGTCCGCTCTCGTTCCAAATAACGCCCATCATGCTAAATAAAAGGATATTCAGAAAAATATAGATGTAAAATTATGACCAAGAAAAGTTATTTGAGTTGTTATATGAGCGTTACTGTTACTCAGCAAAAGGATATTGATAAGGTTTTGAAGAAATACCCTGATTGCTGTTCAATCTGTAAAGATCATTTTGATGATGAAGATTTGACATATACAGTTTTTGGATATGACAAAAATCAACGTATGCAAGTCGTTTCAGGTTGTTGTATTGATGCTATATCCGACATAGTTCTTCTAGGCTTATGTGGTTGTTATGACCCAAATGACATACAGAATTTAATGAAAGAGCATCCTCTAGTAGATTAATTCTTTAAGGTGAGGTTGAAGATTTTCTAAAATTAACATAATACACCTTATACGAAGCCCAGGTTAATCCTGGGCTTTTTGTTGAATCTGATCATTGGTAGCAAACAGATCAGGATTGGTAATTTTGATGTTTTCCTGACAACTCCTGCAAAGCATCAGCCCAGCAAAAAGTTGTACATGTTCCCTTGATTCACAGAAGGCACATGGCTTAGGAAAAGAGATGATATTGGCTGAATTGACTAATTCTGTTGACATAAGAAGTAACCTTGGATTGTACATATTTATTTTTAATAAATTTCAATACTTTATACCTAATTTAGCCACTAAAATTTGTACATTATTGTATAATCCATGTGTACATATTATTTTTTATAATTTTCATTCACTTAGACCCAAAATAGTATTTATTTTTGTACAACACCATGTACAGAACAATAATCATATAAATCAAATTTTTAGCATAAAAAAGTCCATTAATTTTGTACACAATTCTGAAACTTAAAAATCTAAACTTTCATCAATTTTTTTCATAATTTCAATAAATTAACCTTAATTTTAAGATATATTCTGAAAGTTGGTTTGAAAGTTGTTTTTACATTATATTTCAATACTTTAAATCAAAAAATTGGATATTTTTTGAAAAACTCAATGAAAGTTTATTTTTTATTTAAAAACAACTAGTTATATTAGTTTTTATCCATTTTTTTTGAAACAGTTTCTATATGATAAAAAAACCTATAAAAACCATATCTAGCAAAGGTTTGAGGGTTATCATCTTTAGATGCGTAGTGTGTGACAAAAAAATCCCGGCATGTGCCGGATTCTGGATTAGAAAATTGGCTAAAGTGACGTAGGACTGGTGCTTGGTTTTACATGGAAAAAAGTATTTATTTTCTGGTTTATAAAAACGTAAAAAGATCAGTTTTTGTTCATTCATCCAGGTTAAAAATTTCAACCTAAAACTTTAATTATGAAAAGCTTCACAGAAAGCATTCAAATGCGATTTAAGAGCCTTTATCTAAAAAACATAGATCTATAGCGAAAAACAGAAAACAGCTCAAAAAACGCAAAAGAGAGTGAAGTAAAGAGATGTTTTGACTTTAGATAGCTGCATAGAGCGAGTGTCTACGAGCGAACTATCAAAATTTGCGCCTAGACTCTCTGAAAAACATTTTTTTGCCCTCTTTAGCCTAAGAAAGCTTAAGTTTCATGCAGAAATTTGCTCCTGGACCGAGCGTAGCGAGAAAAAAGCTCATGAGCGAAGCGAATTCCGAGTTGCTTTTGCTTTTTCTTAAAGTCACGCAAGTATTAACCAAAAAATTGCCCCGACGAACTGAGCGAAAGCGAAGTTCAATAGAGTTTGAGCGAAGCGAAAACCAAGGGCAATTTTTTATGACCTGAGCTTTTAAATATTTTTAAATCTTTTAAATGCTTTTAGACATGCTGAAAGCCTTTATTTATAAAATTCTTAGAGACTATAAAACGAGGTTTACCTTGCATTAAAACGAGGTTTACCTTGCATTAAAACGAGGTTTACCTTGCATTAAAACGAGGTTTACCTTGCATTAAAACGAGGTTTACCTTGCATTAAAACGAGGTTTACCTTGCATTAAGCGAGTTTATGATATAGCCTCGTCTTATTGAATTAA
>NZ_JBMOWY010000089.1:0-4737 GCF_049310345.1 Stenotrophomonas sp. GZD-301
TAGTGCCGGGTTGTACCCGGCACTGTTCGCCCGGCGACACGGTTGATCAGCGGGGCAGAGCCCCGCTCTACGGTGTCAGCGACTATCTGCTGGGCCGCCCTGCGCCGATGGAAACGGCGTAGTGCCGGGTTCTACCCGGCAATGTTGACCCGGCGACACGGTGGAGCAGCGGGGCAGAGCCCCGCTCTACGGTGTCAGCGGCTATCTGCTGGGCCGCCCCGCGCCAATGGAAACGGCGTAGTGCCGGGTTCTACCCGGCAATGTTGACCAGGCAACACGGTGGATCAGCGGGGCAGAGCCCCGCTCTACGGTGTCAGCGGCTATCTGCGGGGTCGCCCCGCACCGATGGAAACGGCGTAGTGCCGGGTTCTACCCGGCAATGTTGACCAGGCGACACTGTTGATCAGCGGGGCAGAGCCCCGCTCTACGTGGGAATGTTCCCCAGGCAATGCGGTGGTTCAGCGGGGCAGAGCCCCGCTCTACGTGGGAATGTTGACCAGGCAACACGGTGGAACAGCGGGGCAGAGCCCCGCTCTACGGTGTCAGCGCAATGCGTTGCGGCGCTTCTCGTCGATCCACTTGGAGGCCTGCGCCGGCTCGTAGGCGCGCATCCACTCCAGCATCTCGTCGATGTCCGAGCCGTACCAGAGGTCGGCGCGCTGCTCGGGGTGCAGGAAGCGCTCTTCCACCATGCGGTCGATCATGCCGATCAGCGGGGCGTAGAAGCCGTCCACGTCCAGGAAGGCGCACGGCTTGTTGCCGATGCCGAGCTGGCGCCAGGTGAGCATCTCGAAGATCTCTTCCATCGTGCCGAAGCCGCCGGGCAGGGCGACGAAGGCGTCGGACAGGTCGAACATGCGCGACTTGCGCTCGTGCATCGAGCCGACGACTTCCAGCTCGGTCAGGCCGCGGTGGGCCACTTCCCAGTCGGCCAGCTGCTGCGGGATCACGCCGGTGACGTCACCGCCGCCGGCCAGTACGGCGTTGGCCACGGTGCCCATCAGGCCGACGTTGCCGCCGCCGTACACCAGGCGCAGGCCGTCGCGGGCGATGCGGTCGCCCAGCGCGATGGCGCGCTCGGTGTAGATCGGCTTGCTGCCGGGGTTGGAGCCACAGTAAACGCAAATCGACTTCATTGGATCTTCCTGTGTTCGGAGGTAATGCGGCGGAAACGAAAAAGCCCCGCCGATGACCGATGTTCCGGTCTCGTGACGGGGTTGGTTCCGCAGATGCGATCGGCGATTTTAGCGCGTTCGCCGGGCCGGGGCCAAACCGGACCTGACCGGGGTGGTCAGGTCCGCTGCCGGCTTATGCCGCCTGCGACTGCTCCCTGCGCGGGCCTTCCTTCAGCGCCCGCCCCACCAGGCCCACCAGCAGGTCCAGCTCGTCGCTGTCCATGCCGAAGTGCGGGGTGAAGCGCAGCGAGTTCTCGCCGCCGTGAATGACGTTGATGCCGTGGTTGCGCAGCCACTCTTCGGTGGAGCCGGCGCCGTAACACTTGAACTGCGGGGCCAGCTCGCAGGAGAACAGCAGGCCGGTACCCTGCACCTTGGTGATCAGCCCGCCCAGCTCGCTCTTGAGCTGTTCCAGCTTGCGCACGGCTTCCTCGCCGCGCACGCGGATGTTCTCGCGCACCTGCGGGGTCAGCAGCGACAGGGTGGCGCAGGCCACGTCCAGCGCACGCGGGTTGGACGTCATGGTGTTGCCGTAGATGCCCTTGCGGTACAGCTGGGCGGCGTGGTCGGTGACGGCCAGCACCGACAGCGGGAACTGGGCGGCGTTGAGTGCCTTGGAGTAGGTCTCCATGTCCGGCGCCTCCAGCCCCTCGAAACCGGGGTAGTCCACGATCGACAGCACGCCATGCGCACGCAGGCCGGCCTGGATCGAGTCCAGCAGCAGCAGGCTGCCGTGCTGGCGGGTCAGCTCGCGGGCCAGGGCGTAGAACGACGGCGGCACCGAACGGCCCGGATCGCCTTCGCCCATCACCGGCTCCAGGAACACCGCTTCGACGAACCAGTGGTTCTGCTCGGCCTCGGCGAACACCCGCTTCAGCGCGTCTTCGTCATACGGCGCGATCGCGATCACGGAGTCCTCGCCACGATAGCTGGCCAGGTGCTGCATATAGGTTTTGCGGCTGGAGTCCGAGTACAGGCCGGGGCGGTCGGTGCGGCCGTGGAAGCTGCCCTTGACCACCACGCGCTTGATTTTGGCTCCGGCGTGGCGGGCGCCCGGATCGGTCTGCAGCTTGGCGTTGACGTCGGCGATGCGCGCGGCCAGGCCGACCGCTTCGGAACCCGAATTCAGGCACATGAAACGGCTGTACGGGCAGCCGCCGCGACGGTGGCCGATCTCCTGGCGCAGCGCGGCGATGAAGCGCTGCTGGGACAGGCTCGGGGTCATCACGTTGGCCATCACCTGCGGGGCCGACATGGCCTCCATCACGGCCGCCGGGGTGTGGCCGAAGCCGAGCATGCCGTAGCCGCCGGCGTCGTACAGCACCGCGCCCTTGAGCGTGACCACCCAGGCGCCGCGGGCGGCCAGGGCCACGTACGGGGTCACCGCGTCGTCGGCATAGAAATTGACGAAGCCGTCCTGCATGGCGTCGATCTGGGCGCGCTCGTCCAGCGCCAGCAGGCCGCCCAGGTCGGCGCGCACGCGCTCGAATTCGGCGGCGGCGGCGTCGATCGCGGCGACCAGGTCCGGATGGCCGGTGGCCAGGCGTTCGAGGGTGGCGTCATCCAGGCCGGTGGTCAGGCGGGTGCCCGGCTGGGCGCGAAGGGGGGCGAGACGTTCGATGAAGCTCATTGCAGATCTCCTGAAACGATTGGCGGCACGGCGGAAAAGCAAAACGCGCGTCTATTCGCGCGCGCTTCGGGCATTCCTGCTCGTGCATCAGACTTCCGGTTCGATGCTAGCACGCGGTTTTTCGCGCGATAACCCCGCAAAACGCTGCTGCATAGCAGCATTTTGCGCGACGTTTGGCCAATCCTGCATTGCTACCGAGGGCCAGTCGTACAATGGCCGACATTGCCTACACGTTGCCGTGCGCTGCCTTGAAGAAGTCCGATTTCAACTACGAACTGCCGCCTGAACTGATTGCCCAGGCTCCGCTTGCCGAGCGCTCGGCCAGCCGCCTGATGCTGGTGCCGCCGGCCCCGGCCGCGTTCGAGCATCGCCATGTGCGCGACCTGCCCGAGCTGCTGCGCGCCGGCGACCTGCTGGTCTTCAACGATACCCGGGTGATTCCGGCCCGTCTGTTTGGCCAGAAGGCCAGCGGCGGGCGGGTCGAGATCCTGATCGAGCGCCTGCTCGGCGCCCAGCAGGCGCGCGCCCAGGTGGGCGCCAGCAAGTCGCCCAAGGCCGGCAGCCGGATCGCACTGGATGCCGGCGGCGAGGCCGAGGTGCTGGGCCGCGACGGCGAGTTCTACGTCCTGCGCTTCCACATCCCCGGGGCACTGGAGCAGTGGCTGCTGCATGCCGGCCGCCTGCCGCTGCCGCCTTACATCCAGCGCGAGCCCGGGCTGGACGACCGCGAGCGCTACCAGACCGTGTTCGCCCGCGAGGTCGGCGCGGTGGCCGCGCCCACGGCCGGGCTGCATTTCGACGAAGCGCTGCTGGCAGCCCTGCAGGCGCAGGGGGTGGCCTTCGGGCATGTGACCCTGCATGTGGGCGCCGGCACGTTCCAGCCGGTGCGCGTGGACGACCTGGACCAGCACGTCATGCACCGCGAATGGCTCAATGTCGGTGCCGAGCTGGTCCAGCAGGTGCGCCGCACGCGCGCGGCCGGGGGCCGGGTGATCGGCGTGGGCACCACCGTGGTGCGTGCCCTGGAAAGCGCGATGCGCGACGGGGAGCTGCTTCCGTATGCCGGCGAGACCCAGATCTTCATCACGCCGGGCTACCGGATCCGCAGCGTGGACGCGATGGTGACCAATTTCCACCTGCCCGAAAGCACGCTGCTGATGATGATTTCGGCCTTCGCCGGGCAGGCGCGGGTGTTCGAGGCGTACCGGGCGGCCATCGAGGAGAAATACCGGTTCTTCAGCTACGGCGACGCCATGCTGCTGTTCCCGCAGGGGGAATGACCGGGGAGGGGCGCGACGCCGCCGCGGAGGTCTTGCCGCCGCGTCGGCCTGTTTTCGGCGACAATGGGCAATTATTTGCCCGACTGCCCGCTCCATGTCCCGACTCCAGTTCCAGCTCCAGACCACCGACGGTCGCGCCCGCCGCGGCCGCCTGACCTTTCCGCGCGGAACCGTCGAAACGCCGGCCTTCATGCCGGTGGGCACCTATGGCACGGTGAAGGGCATCCTGCCGGAGCAGATCCGCGCGCTGGGTGCGGAGATCATCCTCGGCAACACCTTCCACCTGTACCTGCGCCCGGGCCTGGACGTGATCGCCGACCACGGCGGCCTGCACGGCTTCGCGCGCTGGGACGGACCGATCCTGACCGACTCCGGCGGCTTCCAGGTGTTCTCGCTGGCGCATCGCCGCAAGATCACCGAGCAGGGCGTGACCTTCGCCTCGCCCACCGATGGCGCGCGTGTCTTCCTCGGGCCCGAGGAGAGCATGAAGATCCAGAAGGTGCTCGATTCGGACATCGTGATGATCTTCGACGAGTGCACCCCATACCCGGCCACCGAGCCGGTGGCGCGCACCTCGATGGAGCTGAGCCTGGGGTGGGGGAAACCACACCACAAAACACACAACGCGCTCGGCCAGCGCGCCGCAGCATCT
>NZ_JBMOWY010000090.1:0-10840 GCF_049310345.1 Stenotrophomonas sp. GZD-301
CCCATTCTGTGAAGCACTTTCGAATGGACTGACCCCTCCACCCACCCCACCCCCGCCGCAACGCGCATGACGCGCTCGGCAACGATGCGGCCCTGTTCGGCATCGTGCAGGGTGGCGTGCACCACGACCTGCGCAGCCGCTCGGCCGAGGGCCTGCAGCAGATCGGCTTTGACGGCTACGCCATCGGCGGGCTGGCGGTGGGCGAGCCCGAGCACGAGCGCAACGCCATGCTCGACCACATGCACCCGATTCTGCCGGCCGACCGGCCGCGCTACCTGATGGGCGTCGGCCGCCCGGAAGACCTGGTGGAAGGCGTGGCCCGGGGCGTGGACATGTTCGATTGCGTCATGCCCACCCGCAACGCCCGCAACGGCCACTACTTCACCTCGTTCGGCACCGTGCGCATCCGCAACGCCCGCTACGAGCGCGACATGGACACCATCGAGCCGGGCTGCGGCTGCCACGCCTGCACCAGTGGCTACACCCGGTCCTACCTGCGCCACCTGGACCGCTGCAATGAAATGCTGGCGCCGATGCTGGGCACCCTGCACAACCTCTATTACTACGAAAAGCTGATGGCCGACATCCGCGCAGCGATCGCGTCGGGAACCTTTTCGGCCTTCCGCGAGTCCTTCTACGCGGCCCGGGGTGCCGCCACGCCGCCGCTGTAAGCGGTGGCAGCGTCCCCGAATCCGCGCGCCGACCCTGCCAAACGGCCCAAGGACGAACTCCCGGGGCCGTGGCATACTTCGCGGCTGACCACTGTTTCACGGCGACACCCTGCTCCCCCTCGGGGCAGGGCGCCTCCAACCCAAGGACACCCTGTATGAACCTGATCGCCTTCCTGATCCCCGCCGCACACGCCCAGGCCGCTGGTGGCCAGCCGCCGGGTGCCTCCTGGACGACGTTCCTGGTCCCGATCGTGCTGATCGCGGTCATGTACTTCCTGATGATCCGCCCGCAGATGAAGCGCCAGAAGGAACACAAGGCGATGCTGGAGAAGATCAAGCGTGGCGATGAAGTGCTGACCAACGGCGGCATCGCCGGCGTGGTGACCGACATCGGCGACAACTTCATCACCATCGAAGTGGCCGACAACGTGCGCATCCGCGTGCAGAAGGGCGCCGTGGGCAACGTGCTGCCGACCGGCACGCTGAAGTCGGCCAACTGATCCACTCCCTTTCCGTTCAACCGCGGTGCCGGGACGGGCACCGCGCGGGACCCAAGCAATGCTCGAATTTCCACGCTGGAAGTACTTCCTCATCCTGATCGTGCTGGCGGTCAGCGCGCTGTATGCGCTGCCCAACATCTACCAGAAGGACCCTGCCGTGCAGATCACCGCCAACCGTGGCGGGCAGATCGACGACGCCCTGCGCGACCGCGTGCTGGGCGACCTCAAGCAGGCCGGCGTGGAACCGCTGTCGGTGGCCAAGGAGGGCGACAGTCTGATCGTGCGCCTGCCCAGCCTGCAGGCACAGACCGCCGCCAACGACGCCCTTCGCGATGAGATGGGCGAAGACTACGTGGTGGCGCTGAACCTGGCCTCCACCGTGCCGACCTGGCTGAGCGACCTCGGCGCCAAGCCGATGGTGCTGGGCCTGGATCTCCAGGGCGGCGTGCACTTCGTGCTGCAGGTCGACCAGAAGGCCGCGCTGGACAAGCGCCTGGATGCCTACGCCGAAGACGTGCGCACCAGCCTGCGCGAGGCCCGCATCGCCTACCAGTCGGTGGAGCGTCGCCCGGACAACACCATCGTGGCGAGCATCAGCCCGTCCGCCGGTGCCGATGCCGCCGCCCGCGCCCGTGACGTGATGTACAAGGCGCAGCCGACCCTGGGCTACGAGGTCGCCGGCAACCGCATCACCGTGAGCCTGCCGGAAACCGAGCTGACCTCCATCGCCAATGGCGCCATCGAGCAGAACGTCAACACGCTGCGCAACCGCGTCAACCAGCTGGGCGTGGCCGAGCCGATCATCCAGCGCCAGGGTGCCGACCGCGTGGTCGTGCAGCTGCCGGGCGTGCAGGACACCGCCGAAGCCAAGCGCATGATCGGTGCCACCGCGACGCTGGAATACCGCGCCGTGGTTGAAGGCAACGCACAGGACGCCATCACCAGCGGCCGCATTCCGCCGGAGGCCAAGGTCTACCAGCAGCGCGACAACCGCGGCCCGATCCTGTTGAACAAGCGCGTGATCGTCACCGGTGACCAGATGGTTGCCGCGCAGGCCACCACCGACCAGAACGGCCTGGCCGCGGTCAGCGTGACCCTGAACAACGTCGGCGGCCAGCGCATGTTCGACTTCACCGCGGCCAACGTGAACAAGCCGATGGCGGTGGTGTACACCGAGCGCATCCCGACCGTGAACGTGGTTGACGGCAAGGAAGTGCGCAGCTTCCGTGTCAAGGAAGAGGTGATTTCGGTCGCCAACATCAATGGCGTGTTCGGCAAGAGCTTCCAGACCACCGGCCTGGACAAGCTTGAAGCGGAAAACCTGGCCAAGCTCCTGAAATCCGGCTCGCTGGCCGCACCGATGGACTTCGTCGAAGAACGCATCGTCGGCCCCAGCCTGGGTGCGGAGAACGTCGAGCGCGGCGTGACCGCCGTGGGCTTCGCGTTCCTGTTCACGCTGGTCTTCTTCACCGTGTACTACCGCATGTTCGGCGTGATCACCTCGGTGGCCATGCTGTTCAACCTGCTGATCGTGGTGGCGGTGATGTCGCTGTTCGGCGCCACGATGACGCTGCCCGGCTTCGCCGGTCTGGCGCTGTCGATCGGCCTGTCGGTCGACGCCAACGTGCTGATCAACGAACGTATCCGCGAAGAACTGCGCGCCGGCATGCCGCCGAAGGCGTCGATCGTCGCCGGTTACGAAAAGGCCTCGGGCACGATTCTGGACGCCAACCTCACCGGCATCCTGGCCGGCGTGGCGCTGTACGCGTTCGGTACCGGTCCGCTGAAGGGCTTCGCGGTCACGATGATCGTCGGCATCCTGGCCTCGATGTTCACCGCAATCACCGTCTCGCGTGCGCTGGCCGTTCTGGTCTACAGCCGCCGCAAGAAGCTCAAGTCCCTGGCCATCTGACGGGAAGAGAATCGAAACCATGAAACTGTTCCCGTTGCATCTGATTCCGAACGACACCAAGTTCGACTTCATGCGCACCCGCTGGGTGGCGATCACGCTGGCCGCGCTGGTGTTCATCGCCGCCGTGGGCTGCATCGCCTTCAAGGGCTTCAACTACGCGCTCGACTTCACCGGCGGTACCGTGGTCGAAGTGCGCTTCGACAAGCCGGCCGACGTCGACGCCGTGCGTGAGCACCTGGAGGGCGCCGGTTACGGTGGCGCCCAGGTGCAGAGCTTTGGCAGTGGCAGCAACCTGCTGATCCGCCTGCAGCCGCAGGAAGTGGGCGAGGGCGAGAACGCCGGCGAAGCCAACAACCGCACCGCCCAGGCCGTGCAGAAGGCGATCTCGGTGGAAGGCAACCAGGCCACCATCGTCGGCGCCGAGTTCGTCGGTCCGCAGGTCGGCAAGGAGCTGGCCCTGAACGGCCTGTACGCCGCGCTGTTCGTGCTGGTCGGCTTCCTGATCTACATCGGCTTCCGCTTCGAGTGGAAGTTCGCGATGGTCGCCATCATCACCACCCTGTTCGACGTGCTGGTCGTGGCCGGTTACTTCTCGATCAGTGGCCGCGAGTTCGACCTGACCGTGCTGGCGGGCCTGCTGTCGGTGATGGGCTTCTCGATCAACGACACCATCGTGGTCTTTGACCGTGTCCGCGAAAACTTCCGCAGCCTGCGCGTCGAGCCGCTGGAAGTGATGAACCGCTCGATCAACCAGACGCTCTCGCGCACCATCATCACCTCGCTGGTGTTCTTCCTGTCGGTGCTGGCGCTGTACCTGTACGGCGGCGGTTCGCTGGAAGGGCTGGCGCTGAGCCAGATGATCGGCGCCGTGATCGGCACGCTGTCCTCGATCTTCATCGCCTGCCCGCTGCTGACGATGGGCGTTCTGGCCGTGACCAAGCAGGACCTCCTGCCCAAGGCCAAGGACGTCGAAGCCCTCGCACGCCGCCCGTAAGCGACCTGCACCGCAACACCGGAAAAGCCGCGCCCTGCGCGGCTTTTTCGTTGGGGCAGCGCGCAGCGCCTGCTTCGTCGCTTTTCCCGTCCGCCGCCGATAGCGTGTGGGGCGGGGGGATGGGCGGGCCCTGCCGGGACCGTAGGCGGCAAGGATGCCGCCTACGAGCCCCCCAAAAGGGGGTCTCCGCGCTTTCCCACAAGGCGGACAGGGATGGGTTCACGGCGTGTCCCGGCAGGGCGCGCCCATTCCCCCGCGCGCGCGGAACAAAGGCCGCCCCATACACCCCCGTCGGTTGTACAACGCGCCCCCGCGCACTACGATCCCATGCGTTCCGCGCAGCCGTTTCGATGGCGCGCCGCCCTTTTCATCGCGCAGGCCGTGCCTGCGTCTGTTCCCATCGAGGTCTTCATGGTCATCAAACCGCGTGTGCGCGGCTTCATCTGCGTCACCACCCATCCGGTCGGCTGCGACGCCGCTGTCAAGCAGCAGATCGACTACATCCAGTCCAAGCCTAAGATCGTCAACGGCCCGAAGAAAGTGCTGGTGCTCGGCGCGTCCACCGGCTACGGCCTGGCGGCACGCATCACCGCCGCCTTCGGCAGCGACGCCGCCACCCTGGGCGTGTTCTTCGAGCGTCCGGGCACCGAAACCAAGCCCGGCACCGCCGGCTGGTACAACTCGGCCGCGTTCCACAAGTATGCCGGGCAGGCTGGCCTGTACGCCAAGAGCGTCAACGGCGATGCGTTCTCCGACGAGGTCAAGGCCAAGGTCATCGAACTGATCCGGCAGGACCTGGGCCAGGTCGATCAGGTCGTCTACAGCCTGGCCGCACCGCGCCGCAAGCACCCCAAGACCGGTGAAGTGATCAGCTCCACGCTCAAGCCGATCGGTGCGCCGATCACCCTGCGTGGCCTGGATACCGACAAGGAAGTGATCACCGAAACCACGATCGAGCCGGCCACGCCGGAAGAGATCGCCGGTACCGTGGCGGTGATGGGCGGCGAAGACTGGCAGATGTGGATCGACGCGCTGCTGGAGGCCGGTGTGCTGGCCGAGGGCGCCACCACCACCGCGTTCACCTACGTGGGCGAGGAGATCACCCAGGCGATCTACTGGAACGGCTCCATCGGCGCGGCCAAGAAGGACCTCGACCAGAAGGTGCTGGGCCTGCGGGGCAAGCTGGAGGCGATCGGCGGCGACGCGCGCGTCTCGGTGCTCAAGGCGGTCGTGACCCAGGCCAGCTCCGCGATCCCGACCATGCCGCTGTACCTGTCGCTGCTGTTCAAGGTGATGAAGGCCAAGGGCACGCACGAAGGCTGCATCGAGCAGCTCGACACGCTGTACGACATCCTCTACGGCGGCAAGGACACCGGCACCGCCACCGAGCGCCTGCGCCACCAGCTGCTGGCCGACGGCCACCCGGTGGAGCTGGTCGATGAAGCCGGCCGCCTGCGCGCGGACTACAAGGAAATGGCGTCGGACGTGCAGAGTGAAGTGGTCGCGCTGTGGCCGCAGGTGACCAACGAGAACCTGTACGAGATCAGCGACCTGGCCGGCTACAAGGCCGACTTCCTGCGCCTGTTCGGCTTCGGCGTGGACGGCGTGGACTACGAGGCGGACGTCGCCACCGACGTGACCATCCCCAACCTGGTCGACATGACCTGATACCGCAGGCCGACCCCCGGTCGGCCGTGGTGCAGGACGAAAATGCCGCCTCCGGGCGGCATTTTCATTCCGCGCCTGCTACAGCTCCCGCCTCAGGCGAAATCGAAGTTCATCGATGGACCGGCCGGCCCCACGAACTCGCCCTGCACGTAATCCACGCCGGCACTGAACAGCAGGCTCATCGAATTCGCATCGGCCACGAACTCGGCGATGGTGCGGATGTTGGCCGACTGCGCGCGGGCGGTGATTTCGCTGATCTTCTCGCTGTGCTCGCGCGCGCGCGCGAAATCGCTGGTGAAGTCGCGGTCCAGCTTCAGGAACTGCGGCTGGAAGTGCGCCAGCAGCTGGAACGAATCCAGGCCCGAGCCGAACTGCTCCAGCCCGATCCGGCAGCCCAGCGGTGCCACCTCGGCGAGGAACTGCTGCGCATTGCGCAGGTGCGTGAACACCTTCGCTTCGGGCGCGTGCAGCCACAGCCGCTCGCCCGGTACCCCGTTGGCCAACAGCTCGCGGCGCAGCGTGGCGATCATCTGCGGATCGTTGAACGACTCGGGTGTCACCTTCACCATCATGTGCGTCGGATGGCCGGCGCGTTCGCGCTCGCCGAGCACCCCGATCGCATGGGCCACCACCCAGCGGTTGATGTCGGCCAGCAGCCCATGCTCCTCGGCGATGCCCAGGAAGGCCGTCGGGCTCAGCAGCTCACCGTTGTTCTCCAGGCGCAGGTAGGCCTCGTACAGCTCCAGCGGCTCGCCCTGCAGGTTCAGCACCGGCTGGTAGTGCAGCTGGAACCCGTCGCCGGCCAGGGCCTCGCGGATACGCGCCACCCAGCGCTGGATGCGTTCTTCCTCAACCCGGTCGACCGCAGCGGGGTCGAAGATGCGGGTCGTGTTGCCCAGCTCCGACGCTGCGTGCGTGCACTCGGTCGCGCGGGCCAGCACCTGGCCGATGCTGGCGATCTTCTCGCCGACCTGCACGCCGCCGATGCTCACCGTTACCGTGGCCGAGCGGTCGCCGATGCTGAACACCTTGGCGGCGTAAGCCTCGCGGATCTGGTCGGCCAACGCCACGGTGTGCGCGTAGGGGCCTTCGGTGAGCACGGCAAAGCTGTGCTCGCCGAAGCGTGCCAGGCGCGCCCCGTCGCCGACGGTATCGGCCAGCACCTGACCCAGCGCGCCGATCAGCACATCGGCCGAATCCAGGCCGATGTCCGGCAGCAGGCGGGCGTAGTGGTCCGGCTCGATCAGCAGCAGGCCAAACTGGCCTTCGCTGCGGCCGGCCTGGGCCACCGCATTCTCCACATGCAGCATGAAGGTCGGGCGGTTGAGCAGGCCGGTGACCTGGTCGCGCTGGCGCAGGTCCTCGACCTCGCGCGCCAGCTCCGGATCGAACTCCATGCGGCGGCGGAACACCACCTGGAGGCACGACTCACCCTCATAGCTGGCCTGGGTGAACTCCATCGTCGCCGGAAACACACCGCCGTCCTGGTTGCGCGCGTCCACCTGGTACTGCGGCGGCGGCGCGTCGCCCTTGCTCAGCGACTTGAGCAGCTGCTTGAAGCCGTCCACGTGCTGCGGCGCCACCATGTCCAGCAGCGAGATGCCTTCCACGTCGTCGAACGCCTCGTAGCCGAACATCTCCAGATAGGCTTCATTGGCACGGATGTGCATGCCTTCGTGGATGTAGGCGATGGGGTCGCGCGAAGAGGAGATCAGCGCGTCGCAGCGGCGCTCGGTCTCGCGCATCTGCGCCTCGATCCGGCGCAGCCCGCGGCGCGCGTGCAGGTCGGTCCACTCGTTGCGCACCACCGCCAGCAGGTGCTCGGGGCGGTGGCGCAGGGCGATCGCACGGATGCCGTTGGCACCGGCTTCCACCCACTCGTTCTCGTCCAGGCGCTCGGCCAGCAGGATCATCGGGATGTCCTTGCCGCTGGCCGCGATCTGCTGGGTCACCTGCAGCAGCGGAATGCTCTGCGCCGGGGCGGCCAGGATCAGGTCGATCGGCTGGCTGCCGAGCACCTGGGCCAGCTCCTCGCTGTTCTGCGGGCGCGCCGGGCGCACCGCGATGCCGCTGTTGCGCAACGTGCTGACGATGGTCTCAGCGTTCTCCCCGCTGTCGTCCACGATCAGCAGGCGGACGGTCATGTCATTCGCGTTCTGCATTCACTACTCCCCAGACTGCAAACTTGATACACGATGCGTGGGGTTACGTCCATGCTGGCGGCGGTACTCGCGGTACTCGATCACGGAATCGCCGGCCTAGACCACCTGGCCGGCGGCATGGCCGCAGGCCCACGCCCATTGGAAGTTGTATCCGCCCAGCCAACCGGTCACGTCCAGCACTTCGCCGATGAAGTGCAGGCCCGGCACCAGCTGCGATTCGAATGTGCTGGAGGACACCTTGCGGGTGTCCACCCCGCCCAGGGTGACCTCGGCGGTGCGGTAGCCCTCCGTGCCGCTGGCCACCAGCGGGAAGTCCTGCAGCAGGGCGGCGGCCTCGCGCAGCTGGCGCTCGTCGATCTGGCGGACCGGGCGGTCCGGCAGCCAGTGTTCGCACAGGCGCAGCGCCAGCCGGCGCGGCAACACCTCCGACAGCACGGTGCGCAGCTCGGCGGCGCCGCGGTCGCGCTTCATCTCGCGCAGCCAGGCCTCGGCATCGCGGCCGGGCAGCAGGTCCAGGCGCAGGTCGTCGCCGGGCTGCCAGAACGAGGAGATCTGCAGGATCGCCGGTCCGCTGACGCCGCGGTGGGTGATCAGCATGGAATTGCGGAACTCGACGTCGTTGCAGCGCGCCGCAACGGGCAGGGCAACCCCGCTCAGCTCGTGGAAGCGCTCCTGATGCGTGCCGCTCAGGGTCAAGGGCACCAGGCCGGCGCGCGTGGGCAGCACGGTGTGGCCGAACTGGCGGGCCAGCTCGTAGCCGAAGCCGGTCGCACCCAGGCTGGGAATCGACAGGCCGCCGGTTGCCACCACCAGCGAGGCCGCATGGAAGTGGCCCTGCGCGGTGTGGACGTGGAAGCCGTCGGCACCGCGTTCCACCTTGTCCACGCCGCAGTCGGTGCGGATCTGCACGCCCGCGGCCTGGCATTCATCGACCAGCATGCGCACGATCTGCTTGGACGAGACGTCGCAGAACAGCTGGCCCAGTTCTTTCTCGTGATAGGCGATGCCGTGGCGTTCGACCATCTCGATGAAGTCGCTGGGCGTGTAGCGCGCCAGCGCGGACTTGCAGAAGTGCGGGTTGGCCGACAGGAAGTTGCCCGGGGTGGTGCCGGTATTGGTGAAGTTGCAGCGCCCACCACCGGACATCAGGATCTTCTTGCCGACCTTGTTGGCATGGTCGATCACCTGCACGATGCGACCGCGCTGGCCCGCCGTGAGCGCGCACATCAGCCCGGCCGCACCGGCCCCGATGACCAGCACGTCGCAGCGGATCACACTCATGCCTGCGGTTTGCGCTTGCGCCAGACCGGGGTGACGGCCAGCTGCGCCTTGTCCGAGAGCAGCTGCACCTCACCGTCCTGGATCAGCACGTCCCAGCGCATGGTGCGCTCGACCTGCGCGCCCCATTCGGCGACGAAGTCGGCCGGCAGGTCCATCACCTCCAGCACCGAAAGCTTGTTGGCCGCCGAGGCGTTGCGCTCCCACCAGATATCGGTGGCGCGGCCGCCGTAGGTGATCAGCTGCACCGCGCGCGAACGGCCGGCGGCCTTGCGTAGGCGCGATTCGTCCGGCTGGCCCAGTTCGATCCACAGTTCGATGTCGCCGGTGTAATCGCGGCGCCAGAGGTCCGGCTCGTCGTCCACGCTCAGCCCGCGGCCGAACTCCAGGCGATCATCGGCATTCAGCGCAAAGGCCAGCAGGCGCACCATCAGGCGTTCGTCGGTCTCCGAGGGGTGCTGGGCCAGGGTGAGCGAATGGGTGGCGTAGTAGCCACGGTCCATGTCGCTGATCTGGAGTTCGGCCTTGCGGATGGTGGCGGTGAGGGCCATGGGGGTACCGTAAACAAAGAGCGCCATGATAATGCGTGGGCCATGACCCCGTCCGATCCCGTTTCCACCGATGTTGCCGCCAGCCGCCTGCAGTTGCCCCCGGGCGACTGGGGCTGCCTGCTCGACGGGCTGTGCGCGCGTTTCCCGCGCATCGACCGCGCCCAGTGGGAAAGCCGTTTCGCGCGGGGGCGGGTGCTCGACGCGCAGGGCAGGGTGCTGGCGCCGGACCAGGCGTGGCAGGTGGGGCTGGAGATCCAGTACTTTCGTGAGGTGATCGACGAGCCGGTGATTCCGTTCACCGAAACCGTGCTGTACCAGGACGCGGATCTGCTGGTGGCCGACAAGCCGCACTTCCTGCCGGTCACCCCGGCCGGGGGCTACGTCCGCGAGACCCTGCTGGCGCGGCTGGTGGCGCGCACCGGCAATCCGGACCTGGTGCCCTTGCATCGGCTGGACCGGCTGACGGCGGGGGTGGTGCTGTTCTCGACCCGGCCGGCCACGCGCGATGCCTACCAGCGGCTGTTCCGCGAGCGCCGCATCGACAAGACCTACGAGGCGCTGGCCCCGGAGTTGCCGGCGCTGCAGTTCCCGCTGGAACGGTACAGCCGGCTGGTGCCGGGCGAGCCGTTCTTCCGCATGGCCGAGGCGGCGGGGGCGCCGAACGCGCGCACCCGGATCGAGGTGATCAACGCCGACGGCCCGGTGTGGCGTTATCGGCTGCACCCCGAATCCGGGCGCAAGCACCAATTGCGCGTGCACATGGCCGCGCTGGGTGCCCCGATCCTGGGCGACGATCTGTATCCGATGCTGCGCACGGAGGGGCAGGGAGACCCCGGTGAGCCGCTGCAGCTGCTCGCGCAGGCGCTGTCGTTCATTGACCCGCTCACCGGCCAACGCCGCAGCTTCACCAGCGGCCGCTCGCTGACCATGTAGAGCCGGGCTCTGCCCGGCTATCGCGCGCAGCGCGGGCGGACCGGAGGCCAGCCACGTAGAGCCGGGCTCTACACGGCTGTCGCGCGCAGCGCGGGCTTTACGGTGGCCGCACGGAGGCCAGCCACGTAGAGCCGGGCTCTGCCCGGCTATCGCGCGCAGCGCGGGCCTTCC
>NZ_JBMOWY010000091.1:0-11081 GCF_049310345.1 Stenotrophomonas sp. GZD-301
CTGCCCGGCTGCCTTTGGCGCGAACCCGAAATACCCCGCACACCCGCGCACCGCGCGCGCGTCCAGCCGGGCAGAGCCCGGCGCTACTTCAGCCGGGCAGAGCCCGGCTCTACGACGCGGTTGCGGGCTTCTTCAGCAGCATCTCCAGCGCCTTGCCGACCGCCGCAAACGCGAACGCGCCGGTGATGTGCGTGGCCGCGCCCAGCCCGGCGCCGCAGTCCAGCTTCAGCGCCGCATCGGCGCCGAGGTTCGGGCGGATGCCGCACACGCTGCCATCGGCCTGCGGGTACTTCACGTTCTCCAGCGAGTACACCGCCGGCACGCCGAAATAGCGCGATGCGTTCTTCGGGAAGTTGAAATCGCTGCGCAGCTTCTTGCGGATCAGCGCCATCATCGCGTCGTGCTCGGTACGCGACACGTCACGGATGCGCACCAGGGTGGGATCGGTGCGGCCACCGGCGGCGCCCACGGTCAGAATCGGCAGCTTGCGGCGGCGGCACCACGCGATGGTTTCGACCTTCACACGGAAACTGTCGCAGGCGTCGATCACCAGATCGAAATCACGGTCCAGCAGCTCCACCATGTTGGACACGGTCAGGAACGAGGCGACCGCATCGACGCTGATGTCCGGATTGATCGCACGGCAGCGCTCGGCCATCGCCTCGGCCTTGTTGCGACCGTACTGGCCGGCCAGCGCCGGCAGCTGGCGGTTGGTATTGGACACGCAGATGTCGTCGGCATCGATCAGGGTCAGGTGACCCACCGCCGTGCGGGCCAGTGCCTCGACCACCCAGGAGCCCACGCCGCCCATGCCGACCACCGCCACCCGGCGGCTCGACAGCAGGTCCACGGTGCCCACCCCATACAACCGGTCGATGCCGGCAAATCGTTCGCGCAGTACGTCATTCATCGGCGCATTTTAATGCCCTGCGGCCCGCACCGGTACGCGCCGTGGACAGGACGCGTCGTACCATCGCCGCAGCCACCCTCAAGGAAGCCCTCACCATGAACGACCCCGTGTCCCCGCCCCGCCGCCCCTCGGCCGCCTACCGCTATCTGTTCGTGGGCCTGCTTGGGCTGGTGGTCGGCCTGATTGCCACGGTGATGGCGTCGCGTGCGATCCAGGCCCGCCAGGACCCCTTCCCGGATTCGCTGATGCACGTGATGAACCGCCAGGTCGAGCTGCTGCAGGCCGCGCAGGCGCAGAACCGCTGCAGCCTGGCCGACACCGTGCCGCGGTTGCAGACGCTGCGTTCGCTGTCCAACGATCTGGACCTGGCCTTTCCCGGCCTGAAGGACAGCCAGGGCTTCCAGCAGCACGCCAGCGCCCTGCGCGCCACGCTCAACGAGGCGCTGGCGGCACCGCCGACCGACTGTCCGGGCATGGCCACGCTGGTGGAGAAGATCCAGACCGACTGCAAGGCCTGCCACCAGGATTTCCGCTGATTCATCTTCCAGCCACGCTGGCGGCCCGGGATTGGCACGCTGTTCACGCAGCACAGGACACGATCTGTTCCATGCGCACCAGACGCATTCGACCACCCCTCTGGCCAGGAGATACACCATGAAGATTCAACTGATTGCCGCCGCTGCCGTTGCCACCGTCGCCCTGGCTGGCTGTGCCACCACCTCGCCGGGCTACGGCGGCGGTGGGTACAACAACGGTTACGGCAACTCCGGCGGCAACTACAACACCAACCGCTGTGCCGACTGCGGCATCGTGACCCGCATCAACCAGGTCGCTTCGGGCCGCAGCGCACCGAGCGCGACCGGCGCGGTGCTGGGTGGCATCGTCGGCGCGGTTGCCGGCCATGAGATCTCCGACCACACCGGCGGCAGCCGCGGCAACAAGAACATCGCCGCCGCCGCAGGCGCGGTCGGTGGCGCGCTCGCCGGCAACCAGATCCAGAAGAACGTCACCAGCGATACCTTCGACATCACCGTGCGCATGGATGACGGTCGCACGGTCGTCGTCAACCAGCGCGATCTGGGTGGCATCCGCGAGAACACCTATGTCCGCGTGGTCAACGGCAAGGTGATCCTGCGCTGATCCGCACCGCCCGCCCGCACCATGAAAAAGGCCCGCTTGCGCGGGCCTTTTTCGTGCCAGTGCGTGGCCGACCTCAGGTCGGTTCCACGGCGTCGGCCTGCAGGCCCTTCTGGCCCTGCACAACCGTGAAGGTGACCTTCTGGCCTTCCTTCAGGCTCTTGAAGCCCTGGGTCTGGATCGCGCGGAAATGCACGAACACGTCTTCGCCGTTCTCACGGCTGATGAAGCCGAAGCCCTTGGCATCATTGAACCACTTGACAGTACCGGTCTCACGATCAGCCATCTCACTCACTCCCTGGTGACTCTGCTCTTGTTGTTGGATACGCCTGATTGGGCGGCTGACAGCAAGGGGGAAGCGAGGTGCAACGATGCAGCGGATCCGGAAGATCTACCATCATCAGGCCACGATCCACGGTGACCTTGCCAAGCTCAGCGACTGCAACTTAACCCGGGCAAAACGAAAAAGCAACTGGCAAACATTTCGGATGTCAACCCCATTTACCACACCATACTGGACAGCATGGACCTCTCATTCATCTTGTATCTGCTAGCGATCCTGCTGGTGCTTGCCGGCATCGCCGGGGTCATCCTGCCGGCCCTCCCCGGCATCCCCCTGGTGTTCGCCGGCCTGCTGCTTGCCGCCTGGGTGGACGGGTTCGCGCACGTGGGCTGGCTGCCCCTGACGGTGCTCGGGCTGCTCACCGCCCTGTCCTTCGCCGTGGACATCCTGGCCACGGTGGTCGGTGCCAAACGGGTGGGAGCCAGCCGCAAGGCGCTGTGGGGCACCTTCATCGGCAGCATCGTGGGGCTGTTCTTCATGCCGCTGGGGCTGTTTCTGGGCCCGCTGGCCGGCGCCCTGCTGGGCGAGTACTGGCACGGCCGCGAACTGGGACGCTCGACCAAGGTCGGCCTGGCCACGTGGCTGGGCATCCTGCTGGGCGTGGCATTGAAGCTGGCGCTGGCCATCGCGATGCTCGGCCTGTTCGCGTTCGCGTGGTTTTTCTGAAGGCGCTTTCACACCCTCCCCACACCGTCGCCGGGCATAACGTCGCAGCAGCAGGTGATGGCCGCGCGCTGGCATGAAAACAGGGCAGCGGCGACACTGTGGCGGCAATCCCATTCATTTTTGTCACTTGGCCCCGTGTTCATGACCCTTGCCCTTCCCCGCTCCGCGATGTTCCTGGCCCTGGCCGCCACCGCCACCGCCACCAGCCTGCCGCTGGCCGCGCAGGAGGCCGCACCGAAGCCGGCCTCGCCGGAAGCGTGCGCCCTGGTGGACACCGATGCCGCGCGCCTGACCTGCTATGACACGCTGTTCGGGCATACCCGCGGGGTCACCGTGGCCGCCGACGCGGCCGCCACGGCAGCCCAGCAGGCCCGACGCGAGGAGCGCCAGGCCGCCCGCAGCGCCGATGCCGACGTGCCGACGGGGCAGCGGGTCAAACAGCGCTTCGGCGAGCTGTTCCAGAACGACGGCCGCGACTCCGCGCTGGCCAATGCCGGCAAGGGCTCGCTGCTGGACAGCCGCTGGGAACTGGCCCAGGACTCCAAGCTGGGCGCCTTCCAGCTGCGTGCCTACAAGCCGGTGTACCTGCTGCCGGCGTTCTGGACCAGCGACAAGAACCAGACGCCGCAGTCCCCCAACCCGGCCAACACGGTCACCACGCCGCAGCTGCTGGACAGCAACGAACTGAAGTTCCAGCTCAGCTTCAAGACCAAGATCGTGGAGAACGTGTTCGGCGACAATGGCGACATCTGGGCCGGCTACACCCAGAGCTCGCGCTGGCAGGCCTACAACGCCGAGAACTCGCGTCCCTTCCGCGAAACCAATTACGAACCGGAAGTGATGATGATGTTCCGCAACGGCTACTCGATCGGTGGCTGGCGCGGGCGCATGAGCGGGATCAGCCTCAACCACATGTCCAACGGCCGCCCCGACCCGCTCTCGCGCAGCTGGAACCGGGTGATCGCCACCATCGGCCTGGACCGCGAGAACTGGGCTCTGGTGCTGCGCCCGTGGTACCGCATTCCGGAAGACCGCAAGGACGACAACAATCCGGACATCGAGGATTACATGGGCCGCGGCGACGCCACCCTGACCTGGAACCGCAACGGCCACGAAGTGTCGCTGATGGCGCGCCATTCGCTGCGCGGCGGCGATCGCTCGCACGGTGCGGTGCAGCTCGATTACGGGTTCCCGATCAGCAACCTGCTGCGCGGCCACGTGCAGGTGTTCGACGGTTACGGCGAAAGCATGATCGACTACAACCACAAGGCCACCTATGTCGGCGTGGGCGTGTCGCTGCTGGAGTGGTACTGATGGCGGTGACGATCTGGCACAACGCGCGCTGCAGCAACTCGCGCGGCGCCCTGGCGCTGATCCGCGAAGCCGGCATCGAACCGACGGTGGTGGATTACCTCGCCACCCCGCCCGACCGGGCCACGCTGGCCGCCGTCATCGCGCGCATGGGCATCGCCCCGCGCGCGCTGCTGCGCAGCAAGGAAGCGGCATACGCCGAACTGGGGCTGGATGATCCGGCGCTGGATGACGCGGCCCTGATCGACGCGATGGCGGCCCATCCGGCACTGATCAACCGCCCCATCGTCGAGACCCCGCGCGGAACGCGGCTGTGCCGCCCGCCGGAAACAGTGCTGGACCTGCTCGCGTAACCACCCAGCAGCGGCGGCGGGCCTGCCGGGTCAGCCGCAACGGGCCATGCACACCGAACGCCGTTCCTCGCAGCCCATCTGCACGCCGCTCTGCTGGCACGCGTGCGCCTTGAGCTCGCAGGCGCGGCGCAGTTCGGGATGCTCGATGTCCTTGCAGCGCTTGTCCGGCTGCGGCGCCATCTGCTGCTCGCAGCTGCGGTCGTGGCTGTCCTTCGGCGTGGCCATGCAGCTGCGATAACTGGCCTGGCATTGCATCGCGCACTGCGCGCCGGCGGTGAACCCGGTGTCGGCAGCCTGGTCGCCGCTGCTGGCACAGCCGGCCAGCAGCAGGGACAGCACCAGCAGACAGACGTTCCGTGACATGGCGTACTCCTTGATGCGGTTGATGCTGGGGTCAGCGCTCGATCATGCGGCCGCCGCTGCCACGCTCAACGCCAGTCGGTGATGCCTTCGCGACGATACACCTCGATGAAGGCCGGCCGTGCCTTGAGCCGATCGGCGTACGCCTTCAGCACCGGCCAGGTATCGCTTGGCGTGGGCATGTTGCGCGACCAGCGCAGCAGCATCACCACCATGAAATCGACCACGCTCACCTGTTCGCCGAGCATGTAGGGGCCGCCCGCGTCCACGTGTTCGGCCAGCCGCTGCCACGCCGCTTCAAGGCGTTCGCGCGCGTGCCGCCGGGTCGCTTCGGCCGCCTCCGGCCCGGCCATTTCATGCGCGTAGAACCACGCACGGTAGGCCGGCTGCACGGTGTTGGCGCACCAGAACATCCAGCGGTAGGCCTCGGCACGGGATGCACTCCCCACCGGCGGCAGCAGGCCCGCCTGCGGATGCAGATCGGCCAGGTGCAGCGCGATCGCCGCCGCTTCGGTCAGCACCTGGCCATCCAGCACCAGCGTGGGCACCACACCGGCCGGATTCAACGCCAGATACTCGGCGGTCTTGTGTTCGCGCGCGTCGAAATCCAGCAGCACCAGCTCATGCGGCAGCCCCAGTTCCAGCAGCAGCCAGTGCACCACCAGCGACGCTGTGCTGGACGAACCGTAGAGGGTGATGTGCATGGGCGCTGCCTGCCGGGAAAACGCCGAGTATGCGCTGCGGCGCGTGCCGATGCGATGCCGCGCCGGCCGGGTACAGATGCCACGCGACATTGCACGGGACTGTCGCTGTCGGCGCCCGCTGCTGCGGCCTAGCATGTGCCGCCTCGCCCTTTCGTCTCCACGGTACAGCACCATGCCGGACGCCTCCGCCCTGCTCGCCTTCGGTCTGGTCGCCCTGGTGATGGTGCTTACACCAGGCCCGAACATGGTCTACCTGATCTCGCGCTCGGTCAGCCAGGGGCGCGTGGCGGGCTGGATCTCGCTGAGTGGCATCGCGGTGGGATTCATGACCTACCTGGCCTGCGCCACGCTGGGCCTTACCGCGCTGTTGATGGCGGTGCCGTTTGCCTACGACGCGCTGCGCATTGCCGGCGCGCTGTATCTGCTGTACCTGGCCTGGCAGGCACTGCGCCCCGGTGGCCGTTCGCCGTTCCAGGTGCGTACGCTGTCACCGGACCGCCCGCCGCGCCTGTTCGCGATGGGGCTGCTGACCAGCCTGTTGAACCCGAAGATCGCGGTGATGTACCTGTCGCTGCTGCCGCAGTTCATCCAGCCCAGCGGGCACGGCAGCGTTGCACTGCAATCGGTGGCACTGGGATCGCTGCAGATCGCCATCAGCCTGGGCGTCAACGCGCTGATCGTGGGCGTGGCCGGCGGCCTGGCCGCCTTTCTGGCCGACCGGCCGCGCTGGCAGGCGCTGCAGCGCGCGGTGATGGGCACGGTGCTGGGCGGCCTTGCCCTGCGCATGCTGTTCGACGCGCGGCGCTGAGCGCCGCGTCCGCCGCACCGCTCAGGGCGTGGCGACCAGTGCCTCCAGCTGCGCGGCCACCTGGTCGAACGGCTCAATACTGCGCTGCGCCCGGCACATCACGATCACCCCTTCAACGCTGGCGATGATCAGGGTAGCCAGCCGCGCCGCGGCGTCGGGGGCGTGGCCCTGCGCCTGCAGCGCGGCCGCCAGCCGGCGCTGCCAGTCGCCGAAGGCGGCGGCGGCGGCATCCAGCGCCTCCACGGCGATGTCGTCGATCGGCTCCTCGACCGCCACGCCCATCACCGGGCAACCACGGCGGAACTCGGTGGCGATCAGGCTCTGCCGCCACGCCGCCAGATAGGCACGCAGCCCGGCAAGCGCCCCGTCCTGCAGGTGCCGTTCCAGACGGGCGCCGACATAAGCGCCGGCCAGCTCGATCGCTTCCACCACCACCTGCTGCTTGCCGCCCGGGAAGTGATGGTAGGTGGAGCCCAGCGGCGCCTCGGCGCGCTTGGTCATCTCACGGATGCTGGTGGCGTTGAGGCCATGCCGGGCCAGCATCTCCACGGCGGCCACGACCACGCGCCCACGCGGATTGGTGTGTCGATTGCTCATGCGGCGACCCTTGCCATGACAGTCGTCATAGCCTACCGTAACTGACTATTACACTCGTCATAGTCGAGCTTCAGCCATGCGCTTTTCGTCCGTTCTGCCCCGTCCCGCCGGCGTTCCGGCATGAACCTCTGGTTCCGGCTGCTGTGGCTGCTGCTGAGCTCGCCGTGGCGTCCGCGCCTGCCGGCCCCCGACGGCGTCTCGCGGATCCGCTCGCGGGTGTGGATCAATGACCTGGACGTCAACGGCCACATGAACAACGGCCGCTACTGGACGCTGTTCGATCTCGGCCGCATCGACCTGATCCTGCGCAATGGCATTGGACGGGCCGCCCTGCGCAACAAGTGGGCGCCGATCGTCGGTGCCGGCGCGGTGCGCTTCCGTCGGGAGTTGAAGCTGTTCCAGTCCTTCACCCTGGAAACCCGCGTGCTCGGCTGGCGGGACGCGCGCATGGTGATGCAGCAGCGTGTGCTGATCGGCAACGACGAGGTGGTCGCCACCCGCGCCCTGCTGCTGGCCGGGTTCTACGATCGCCGTGCACGTCGTTTCGTCAGCGCCGATGACCTGCTGGGCGCAGTCGGCGTGCGCGATGCGGTCTCACCGCCCCTGAACGAGCCCGCCCAGGCCCTGCTGGACCTGGAAGCATCGATGAAGGACGACGGCGCGGTGTAAGGGTACCGGCCGGCGGCCGGTACCCCGCCGGATCAGGCCACGACCACCGGAATCCGGCCGATGCGGGCCTGCCATTCGCGCGGGCCGGTGATGTGCACCGACTCGCCGGTGGAATCGACCGCCACGGTGACCGGCATGTCCTGCACGGTGAACTCGTAGATCGCCTCCATGCCCAGGTCGGCGAAGCCGACCACCTTGGCCGCCTTGATCGCCTTGGACACCAGGTACGCCGACCCGCCGACCGCCATCAGGTAGGCCGACTTGTTGTCGCGGATCGCCTCGATGGCCGCCGGGCCGCGTTCGGCCTTGCCGACCATGCCCAGCAGGCCGGTCTGTTCCAGCACCTGGCGGGTGAACTTGTCCATGCGGGTCGCGGTGGTCGGGCCGGCCGGACCCACCACTTCGTCGCGCACCGGATCGACCGGGCCCACGTAGTAGATGAAGCGGCCCTTGAGGTCGACCGGCAGCGGCTCGCCCTTGTCCAGCATTTCCACCATGCGCTTGTGCGCGGCATCGCGGCCGGTGAGCAGCTTGCCGTTGAGCAGCAGGGTCTGGCCCGGGGTCCAGCTGGCCACGTCTTCCGGGGTGATCGTGTCCAGATCGACACGGGTGCCCTTGGAGGCGTCGTAGGTGATCTGCGGCCAGTCTTCCAGCGACGGCGGGTCCAGCATCACCGGGCCGCTGCCGTCCAGGGTGAAGTGCGCGTGGCGGGTGGCCGCGCAGTTCGGGATCATCGCCACCGGCAGGTTGGCGGCGTGGGTCGGGAAGTCCTTGACCTTGATGTCCAGCACCGTGGTCAGGCCACCCAGGCCCTGCGCGCCGATGCCCAGCGCGTTGACCTTGTCGAACAGTTCCAGGCGCAGTTCTTCGGCCCGGTTGGAGGCCCCGCGCGCCTTGAGTTCGTTGATGTCGATCGGCTCCATCAGCGATTCCTTGGCCAGCAGCATCGCCTTCTCGGCGGTGCCGCCGATGCCGATGCCGAGCATGCCCGGCGGGCACCAGCCAGCGCCCATCGTCGGCACGGTCTTGAGCACCCAGTCCACGATCGAGTCGGACGGGTTGAGCATGGCGAACTTGGACTTCGCTTCCGAACCGCCGCCCTTGGCCGCGACGATCACCTCCACGGTGTCACCGGGCACGACCTTGACGTTGACCACGCCCGGCGTGTTGTCCCTGGTATTGACGCGCTTGCCGGCCGGATCGGCCAGCACCGAGGCGCGCAGCTTGTTGTCCGGATGGTTGTAGGCCCGGCGCACGCCTTCGTTGGCCATGTCTTCCACGCCCATCGTGGCGTCGTCCCAGCGCACGTTCATGCCGATTTCCAGGAACACGGTGACGATGCCGGTGTCCTGGCAGATCGGCCGGTGGCCTTCGGCGCACATGCGCGAGTTGATCAGGATCTGGGCCATTGCCTCCTTGGCGGCAGGCGACTCCTCGCGCTCGTAGGCGGCGGCGAGGCTCTTGATGTAGTCGACCGGGTGGTAGTACGAGATGTACTGCAGCGCGTCGGCGATGGACTGGATGAGGTCTTCCTGCTTGATCGATGTCACGACTTGCTCGCTTGCTGGAGGCTGGCGGGGGTTAGCCGCTCATTTTACCCCCAGCGGCCCACCGGTGCTGCCCCTGCGTGCCGGCCGGCGCCGGGGGTGAGAATGAGTCGCAACGCTGCGTTTTGAGGCACAGTGGCGTCCCCACCTTCCTGTCACGGCAGCGCCCGCTGCGGCGTCCTCCCTGCATGCACAGCACCGATACCTTCCAGACCCATCGCCCGCGCCTGTTCGCCCTCGCCTACCGCCTGCTGGGCAGCCGCAGCGATGCCGAGGACGTGGTCCAGGACGCCTGGCTGCGCTGGCAGGGGGCCGACACCGCCGCCATCCGCGACCCGGAAGGCTGGCTGGTCACCGCCACCACCCGGCTGGGGCTGGACCGCCTGCGGGCCGCGCGCAACGCGCGCATTGACTACGTCGGCCCCTGGCTGCCCGAACCGCTGGAGATCGCCCTGGACCCGGATCCGATGCACGACCCGGCGCAGCACCATGCCCGCGCCGACGATGTGTCGGTGGCCTTCCTGGCGCTGCTGGAGCAACTCAAGCCGGACGAGCGCGCCGCCTTCCTGCTCAAGGACGTGTTCGACTACGACTACCCCGAGATCGCTCCGCTGCTCGACCACACCCCGGCCAACTGCCGCCAGTTGGTGCATCGCGCGCGCCAGCGCCTGCAGACCGGCCGCCCGCGCTTCGCGGTCAGCGCCGCGCAGCACCGCACGCTGCTGGAGCGCTTCATGCAGGCCACCGAACAGGGCGACCAGGCGGCGATCCTGTCGCTGCTGCACGCCAACGCGGAGATGGTGTCCGACGGCGGCGGACGGGTCACCGCCGCGATCCGCCCGCTGCTCGGTGCCGAGCGCATCGCCCAGCTGTTCTGGGCCATCGCCCGCCGCAACGGCTCGCATCCCGGCCGCATCGGCTCCGTCAACGGCGAGCCGGCGATTCTGCGTTTCGACGGGGAACACCTGCACTCGGTCACCACCGTCACCGTGGACGACGGCCGCATCGTACGGGTGCTGAGCGTATTGAATCCGGACAAACTCGGCGGCGTTGTCACAGCGCGCGACGGTGCGGCGTCCTCCTGATGAAGACGGCCATCGGGGCCGTCACGGAGTCCACGATGTCCGCTTCTCCCCGCGTTCCCTACACCCGCCTGGCCGCCGACGCCTTCAAGGGCCTGCTGGCCACCAGCAAGGCCGTGCACGACAGTTCGGTCGACCCCACCCTGATGGAACTGGTTTTCCTGCGCGTCTCGCAGATCAACGGCTG
This sequence comes from Stenotrophomonas sp. GZD-301, assembly GCF_049310345.1. NCBI lineage: Bacteria > Pseudomonadati > Pseudomonadota > Gammaproteobacteria > Lysobacterales > Lysobacteraceae > Stenotrophomonas > Stenotrophomonas sp. GZD-301. Next base: position 10,675 of record NZ_JBMOWY010000091.1, read on the forward strand.
CGGCTACTGCATGGACATGCACGGCACCGCCCTGCGCAAGGGTGGCATCGAGCCGCGCAAACTGGACACGCTGCCGGCGTGGCATGAAAGCCGCTTCTTCGATGCCCGCGAACGCGCCGCACTGGGCTGGGCCGAAGCGCTGACCCGCCTGCCCGACGGCGCCCCCTCCGACGCGGCCTTCGACGCCCTGGCGCCGCACTTCGACGAAAAAGGCATCAGCGACCTGAGCATGGGCATCGCCGTGATCAACGCCTGGAACCGCCTCGGCGCCGGCCTGCTGCCGCCGCTCCCGTAACAGATCCCGGTAGTGCCGGCCGCTGGCCGGCTCCCCACGATGTCGGCCACACCCGTAGTGCCGGCCGCTGGCCGGCTCCAAACGATGCCGGCCACACCCTGGAGCCGGCCAG
>NZ_JBMOWY010000092.1:0-9443 GCF_049310345.1 Stenotrophomonas sp. GZD-301
CTGGCCGGCTCCCCGCACCTCCGGATGGGGTCATGACGAGCCGGCCAGCGGCCGGCACTACCGTTGGCGCGACCCCGGCATCCAGGCATCACCGTCGACGCGCTGCAGGCATCCAGGCATCACCGTTGGTTCGATCCACGCGCCTGCATTGCCCGGTCACACCTCGCGTGCGGCCAGGAACTGGTCCAGCAGCCACAGCGCCGCCGGCCCCAGCGGCGCGTCCTTGGACCACACTGCATCGCAGGCCACCAGCCGCGGCCAGCCGGGCAGGGCGAGTTCGCGCAGCTGGCCGCGCCCGTAGCGGGCCACCAGCGCACGCGGCAGTTCGGCCCAGCCGAAGCCGTCTTCGGCCATCTCCAGCACCATCAGGTAATCCGACGCAGCCCAGGTCCGGCCGCGCGCCTGGCCGTTGCGCCGTTCATTGCCGCTCAGGCAGATCTGCCGGTGGCCGGCCAGGTGCGCCTCGTCGATGCCAGGGCGCTGTGCCAGCGCATGGTCGCGGGCGACGAATACGGCCATCTCGGCGCGCAGCGGCACCGCGCGCACCGCCAGGTCGGAAGGATAGGTGGTCTGCTGTGGCAGCAACCCAAGGTGGGCGCGGCCGCGCTGTACCGCGTCCAGCACGTCCTCGCCTTCGGCATCCAGCCATTCCAGCTCGATGTCCGGAAACCGCTGCTCGAAGCGCTGCAGCAGGTGGTGCGCGGGATCGATCTGGTAGATGTCGGAGAACACCAGGCTCAGGCGCGGCTCCACCACGTCGGCCAGACGGATGCTGAGCTGTTCCAGGCGGTCGGCGGCGGCAAGGACTTCCTGCACGTGGCCGAGCACCTTGCGCCCGTCGTCGGTCAGCACCGGGTAGCGGCCGCTGCGGTCGAACAGGGTCAGCCCGAGGTCCGCCTCCAGCGTGGCGATGGCGGTGCTGACCGTGGACTGGGTCTTCTTCAGGCGGCGCGCCGCGGCGGAAAACGAGCCCAACGCGGCCGCTTCGACGAAGGCATGCAGGGATTCGGGGCTGTAGCGCATCGAGGTATCGCCTTTTTCGATGGATACCATCTTTGGTCTGATGGAAACGCCGATGATAATGGGCACCTCATCCGGGCGCCATCGCCTCTTTCATCGCACCGGCCCGCGTGGCCCGTGCCCCGGCACCCCGCCGTCAGCGGGCGCGGCCGGCCGCAATCAAGGAGCTTTCCATGCACACACAGGTGCATTCCCCCTCCCGTGCCCGTAGCGGTCTGATCGCGTGGGCCTGTCTGGTCGTGGCGATCATCGCCGAAGTGGTCGGCACCTCGTTCATGGCCCATGCCGCGCGTCATGGCGGCTACCTCGGCTACGGCGTGATGGCGGCCGCGCTGGCCGTGTCGTACTACTTCCTGGCGCTGTCGGTGCGCGGCATCGCGGTCGGCGTGGCCTATGCGGTGTGGGAAGGTCTGGGCCTGACCCTGTTGACCCTGGTGGGCATCCTGGTGTTCAAGGACAGCCTGTCGCTGCAGCAGGCGATCGGCCTGGCGATGGCGGCCATCGGCATCGTCTGCGTCACGCTGGGCGAGGAGCACGGGTCATGAACCTCACTGCCTTCCTGTTCGTGCTGTGCTCGGCGCTGATCGATATCGCCGCCAACATGATGGTCGCCAAGTCCGATGGCTTCCGTAAGCCGGGCTGGGGCATCGGCGCCATCGTGCTGGTCTGGGTGGCGTTCGCGCTGCTCGGCCAGGCGGTCAAGACGCTGGACCTGGCCACGGCCTACGCCATGTGGGGCGCCATCGGCGTGATCGGCACCGCCGTGTGCGGCCGGGTGCTGTTCGGCAACCGCCTGCGGCCGATCGGCTGGGTGGGCATTGCCCTGGTCACCGGCGCCGTGGTGGTGCTGTCCAGCCACTGATCCGGCTCAGCGGAACAGCTGGTTCAGCACGGCACCGGACGCCGCATCGGCGAACCCGTTGAAGCGGCCTTCGTCCCTCAGCAGCTGCGACGCCCGCATCATCCCGCCCCAGGCAGTCCGCGCCATCGCACCGCCCACGCTGACCCGGCGCACACCCATGCCGGCAATGTCCTGCAGGGTGAAGGGCAGCGCGCTGCCCACCAGCAGGTTGACCGGCCGCGGCGCCACTGCGGCCACCACGGCATGGATCTGCTCGGGAGTGGTGATGCCGGGGGCATACAGGCAGTCCGCACCGGCCGCGGCATAGGCGCGCAGGCGGGTGATGGCATCGTCCAGATCGGGGCGGCCGACGAAGAAGTTCTCGGCGCGGCCGACCAGCAGCACGTCTTCACCGGACGCGTCGATGGCATCGCGCGCCGCGCGCACCCGTGCCACCGCTTCATCCAGCGTGCGCAGCGGATGCGCCGGGTCCGGCGCGGCATCCTCGATGGAAATGCCGGCCACCCCGGTGGCGATGGCGCGCGCCACGTTGCCGCCGACCTGATCGAGGCTGCCGAAGCCGTCGCCGAAGTCCGCGTTCACCGGCAGCGGCGTGGCCGCTGCCAACGTGTGCAGGTGCTCCAGCGTGGCCTCCAGTGACAGCTGTCCATCGGCCTTCCCCTGGCTCCACGCGACCCCCGAGCTGGTGCTGGCCAGCGCCGGAAAGCCGAGGTTGTGCAGGTAGCGCGCACTGCCCACGTCCCACGGATTGGACAGGACGAAGCAGCCGTGCTCATGCAACGCGCGGAAGGCCGCGCGGCGCGGGCGCGGATCGAAGGAGAGTGCCGTCATGGTGCGCATCCGGTAAGCAGTGGTCCGATGGTAGCGCCAGCGGAGGCCACGGCCGTGCTGCGCTGCGCGATGCCACGGCCGCGCAGCGCAGGCCCCTCAGAACGCGAGCGTGCCCTGCAGGTACACGGTGCGCGGCTGACCGACGAACTTGCCGCCGTTGTTGTCGGTGGAGCGCGTGTAGTAACGGCGGTCGAGCAGGTTCTTGACGCCGATCGCGAGCGTCAGGTCGTGCAGCTCCGGGCCGAAGTCGTAGCCGGCGCGCACCGCCACGGTGGCATAGCCGGGGATGTCGCCGAGGCGGCCGGTGGCGTCTTCCTCGGTGACATACGTGGCGTCTGCCGCCGGCGTGCCGGGCGAGCGCTGGCCGGACTGGGCGAACAGATCGGCGTTGAAGGTCCAGCGGTCGACCGCGTAGCGCGCGCCGAACGACCCCACGTTGCGCGAGTACAGCGGCAGGTCCCGGCCGGCAAACACGCCGGCACGGGCGGTCGCGTCGGTCCAGGTATAGGTCATGGACAGCTGCAGGCCGGCCAGCACCTCACTGAGGTGGCCCATGTCGTAGCGCAGCGCCGATTCGGCGCCGCGATGGCGGGTCGCGCCGAGGTCGGTCCACATGCCTTCGCCGACGATCGAGCGGGCCAGCTGCAGCTCCTTGTCGAAGTCCACGTTGAACAGGGTGAACTCGCCGCTCAGTGCACTGCCGTTGAAGTGCGTGCCCAGCTCGTAGGTGGTGGCCGATTCCGGGTGCAGGCCTTCGGTGGTGGAGGCCAGCTGGCTGTACTGCTGCGGGCCGAACGACTTGCCGCCATTGGCGAACAGCGACCAGGCATCGTTGAGGCGGTACAGCACCGACAGCGTGGGCAGGGTCTCGCGCGACTCGATGCGCGGTTCGAGCAGGCTGGTGACGCTGCCGTTGGTGGCCAGGTTGGTGATGTGGTTGAACGTGCGGATATCTTCCACGCGCACGCCCGGCGTGATCGTCCACTTGCCGATGTCGATGCGGTCGTCGATGTAGAAGGCATTGGCCGTGGTCCCGCCGCGGCTGGTCTGGTACGGCAGCAGCGGCAGGTCGAACCCGGCCACGGCGGCGCCGGGACGGTAGTAGCCGGTGCGTGAGGCGACCTCGCTGCTGGCTTCCTTCAGGTAGCGGTAGCCGACGCTGACCTCCTGCACCACCGTGCCGGTGGTGAACAGCCGCGAGTAGCGCGGCTCCACGCCGAGGTAGTGGTAGCTGCGCGGCGCGGCGGTGAGACGGCGCCGGCCGGCGCTCGCGCCACTGCCGTCCTGCTCGATGTAGCTGCCGCGGAACGAGTCCACGTAGTAGCCCAGCACCTCAACGCTGTTGCGTCCATCGGTGAAGCTGTACTTGAGCGAGCCGTCGCTGCGGCGGCCGCTGAACACGTCGTAGGGACGCGTGGACTGGAACGGGTCGGCGGCGTATTCGGCGGTGGTCAGCCCGCCGGGCATGCGCCCGCTGCCCTCGAAGTGGTGCAGCGACAGCGCCAGATCGCCCGCGTTGCCCAGGCCGTAGGCGGCCTTGAGGATCACATCGTCGATGTCGGTCGCATCGTTGCTGGACCGCCAGCCATCGCCGTGGGTGCCCGAGTACAGCAGCGCCATGCCCAGGCCGCCGTCGGTGGTGCCGCCCAGGAACAGGCTCGGCACGGTTTTCGTGTTGCCGCTGCGGCCGTACATCTCCGAACTGAAACCGAGCGTGCCGGCGAAGTCGGTGGGGATGGCGCGGGTGACGAAATTGATGATGCCTCCCACGTTCTGTGGTCCGTAACGCACAGAGCCGGCGCCGCGCACCACGTCCACCGATTCCAGGTTGCCCAGCGCCACCGGCGCCAGCGACAGCTGCGGCTGGCCATAGGGCGCGTAGGACATCGGCACGCCGTCCATCAGCACGTAGGAACGCGGCGACAGCCGTGAGGTCAGGCCGCGCACGCCCACGTTGAGCGACACGTCGCTGCCGCCGGTGCCGTTGCTCTCCTGCACCTGCACGCCGGGGATCTGGCGCAGCACGTCGCGCACGCTGGTGGAGCCGCTTTCGGCGATGCGCCGGGACTCGACGATGCTGCGCGCGCCCGGATGGTCGAGCAGCTTGGCTTCGGTGGGGTTGTCCAGCCAGTTGCCGGTGACCTTGACCGCATCCAGTTCGGTCGGCGTTGCCGGGGCGCTCTGGGCGCTGGCGCCGGTGGGCAGGGTGGCAAGGGCGGTGATCAGGGCGGCGGCGAGCGACGAACGACGCAGGGAGAACAGGGGCAGCGGCATGGACGACAGGTCTGGACAGGCGGGGCGCGAAGCCGGCGGATGCTACTCCAAATGGGAATCATGCGCATCGCGCCCGCCGTTCAGGCGCGCACCCACCGCGAAACAAGACCGATCACCACCAGCGCCACCGCGACCGCGCAGAATGCCGCCACCAGGCTGCTGGCATGGGCCACGAAACCGATCAGGGCAGGGCCGGCCAGCACCCCGGCGTAGCCCAGCGTCGTGATGGCGGGGATGGCCAGACTTTCCGGCATCACCTTCTGGTTGCCGGCCATCGAGAACAGCGCCGGGACGATGTTGGCGCAGCCGAGCCCGATCAGGGCGTAACCGCACAATGCCAGCGGCAGCGCGGTGGCGAAGGTGGCCAGCGCGAAACCGGCCGCCGCGACCAGGCTGCCGAGCAGGATCGCGCGATGGCGGCCCAGGCGTGCCACGACGCCGTCGCCGACCAGGCGGGTGACGGTCATCGCGATGGCGAAGGTCATGAAGCCCAGCCCGGCACGCGACGGCGCCACCTGCTGTACCTCATGCAGGAACACCGCGCTCCAGTCCAGCATCGCGCCTTCGGCGAGAAAGGCGACGAAGCACAGGATGCCGATACCCAGGACCACGCCGTGCGGTACCGCGAACACCGGTGCGCCGGACGGCGCCTTGTCACGGCGCCAGAATGGCACGGCCACGGCCAGCAGTGCGGCCATCGCGGCCGCCGCCAGCAGGCACACCAGCCACGGCGGCAGGTGCAGGGCGAGCAGGGTGGTCATCGCCGCCGCGCCGACCGCGCCGCCGATGCTGTAGAACGCGTGGAAGCCGGACATCATCGGCCGGCCGCTGTCGCGCTCGACCATCACCGCCTGGATGTTCATCGTGCAGTCGCAGGCGCCCACGCCGGCGCCGAAAACGAACAGCGCCAGACCCAGCGTCCACGGCGAGGGGGCGATGGCCAGCAGGGGCAGGCTGGCGATCACCAGCAGCAGCGTGGCGACCATCACGGCGCGGCAGCCGTGGCGCGCCGCGAACACCCCGGCCAGCGGCATCGACAGCAGTGATCCGGCGCCCAGGCAGAGCAGCACCACGCCCAGGCTGGCGTCATCCAGCCCGGTACGGGCCTTGGCGAAGGGGACCAGCGGCGCCCAGGCGGCGGTGGCGAAGCCGGGCAGGAAGAACGCAGCACGGGTAGCGTGCTGTTCGGTGCGGGGGGTGGGGACAGGCATGGGGGTTCCGGCAGGCGGGAGAACGGGAATCGACACGGCGGATCAATCGTGGGACGCGCGCAGGATGTCCACGCCGCGACGGGTGAACGCCTCCACCTGGGCCAGCGGCGCGTCGGCGTCGAGCACCAGCAGATCGATCTGTTCGACGCTGCCGATGCGGTGCGCGGCCTGGGCGCCGAGCTTGTCGGTGGTGGCCACCACGACGCACCGGCTGCTGGCCGACAGCAGGGCGCGCTTGAGGGCGGCCTCTTCGCCATCCACCGCCCAGATGCCAGCGTCGGCATCGACGGCGCAGGTGCCGATGAAGCACACGTCCACCCGCAGCGCGGCGATTGCTTCCAGCGCCTGCGCGCCGACCGCGGCGCCGATGCGCGGGTCCACGCGGCCGCCAATCAGAGTGACCTCGATACCGCCGCGTGCGATCAGCGCCAGCGCGATGTCCGGCGCATTGGTGACCACGCGCAGGCCCTGTTGCTGCGGCAGGCAGGCGGCAATGGCGCTGTTGGTGGACCCGGCGTCGAGCAGCACCAGCTCACCCGGCAGCACCTGCGCGGCGGCGACCCGGGCCAGCGCCAGCTTCTGCTCGCGGCGCTGTTCGTGGCGGGCAGCCAAGGGCGGAAAGTCCGGGGTGGCCGGCAGCGCGCCACCATAGACCTTGCGGCACAGGCCCTGGCTGGCCAGATCACGCAGGTCGCGGCGGATCGAATCCTCGGATACCCCCAGCTGGGTGGCGAGCTGGGCGGAGAACACGCGGCCCTGCGCGTGGAGCTGGCGGAGGATGGTCTGTTGGCGTTCGCCAGGCAGGGCGTCGGGGAGCATGGTCGGGCACTCGGGCAGGGCGGTGGAGGGTGGCTTGCCTGCGGCAAACGGGCACCATCAGGCACGATCTGCCGGCGGTGTGTGCACAGTCTAGCGCATTGTGCGTACGAACATGCATTATCGTGCACGTTTGTGCGAAATCACGCGCCGGTCTGTGGCGCATCACGCGCCAGCTCGGGCTGCACCAGTGCCGCCATCCAGTCCATGAAGGCTGCCACCCGGCGCGGGAGGTGGCGCCGCTGTGCGTACAGCAGGGTCACCGGCATCGGCTCGGCCACGCACTGCGGGAGCACTTCCACCAAGGCCCCGGACGCAAGCGCCTCGCGCGCGCCAAGCCGGGGCACCTGGATGATGCCCAGCCCGGCCAGGGCTGCCGCGCTGTAGCCCTCGCCGCTGTTGACCGTTACCGCACCGCGCATCGGCACGGTCCGGTAGCGCTGCCCATCGTGGTATTCGAAGCCCGGCGAGCGCTGTCCCAGCGTGCCGACATAGTGGATCAGGGCGTGATCGGGCAGGTCGGCCAGGTCACGCGGCACGCCCCGGGCGGCCAGGTAGGCTGGGCTGGCGCAGTTGACGATGTGCATCCACCCCAGCGGCCGGGCGACCAGCGTGTTGTCGTCCAGCGGGCCCACCCGGACCACGCAGTCAAAGCCTTCGCGGACCAGATCCACGCGGCGGTCGGTGCCGCTCAGTTCGATTTCGATGCCGGGGTGCCGGGTCAGGAAGCCGGGGAGGTGCGGAATCACCAGCTGCCGCGCCAGGCCGCTGGACATGTCCACCCGCAGCCGGCCCTTCAACTGGCCGGTCTCGCGGCGGAACATGCCCTGCAGCTCTTCCATGTCATCGAGCAGGTCACGGGCGCGCTGCTGGAAACGGGCACCGTCGGCGGTGAGCTGGACGCGGCGGGTGGTCCGGTGCAGCAGCTGCACACCGACCTCGGCCTCCAGCCGCTGCACCGCGAGCGACACCGACGCCTTGGGCAGGCCGAGCGTGTCGGCCGCGCCGGTGAACGAGCCCAGTTCGGCGACCCGCAGGAAGCTGCGGAGCTGGTCGAGACGATCCACGGATTGTTCGCTCTGGTTGGACAGTCAAATCAGGATCGCGCGATTTATCCAGCCTGGCAACACCAATACGCTGCACCTCTACCCACGCAGGAGAGTGAGATGAGCGTTCAGAACCGAATCGTGCTGGTGACCGGCGGCAGTCGTGGCCTCGGGCGCAATGCCGCACTGGCCCTGGCCGCCGACGGCGCCGATGTGATCCTGACCTACCGCAACCAGGCCGATGCCGCGCACCAGGTGGTGGCGGATATCGAGGCACTGGGCCGTCGCGCGGCGGCGCTGCCGCTGGACATGGCCAACAGCGCCGGCTTCGGCGACTTCGCCGGGCAAGTGCGCGACACCCTGCAGGGCTGGGGCGCGACCCATCTGCAGGGCCTGCTCAACAATGCGGGCGAAGGGCTTTACGCGCCCATCGCCGACACCACGCCGGACCAGTTCGACCATCTGGTGGCGGTCCATCTGAAAGGGCCGTACTTCCTCACCCAGGCGCTGTTGCCGCTGATTGCCGATGGTGGCCGCATCCTCAACGTCTCCAGTGGGCTGGCGCGCTTCTCGCTGCCGGGCAGCTCGGCCTACGCCATGATGAAGGGCGGGGTGGAGGTGTTCACCCGTTATCTGGCCAAGGAACTGGGCGAGCGGGGCATCAGTGCCAACACGCTGGCGCCCGGCGCGATCGAGACCGATTTCGGCGGGGGCCACGTGCGCGACAACGCACAGACCAATGCGATGGTTGCTTCAATCACCGCACTTGGCCGCGCCGGGCAGCCGGACGACATCGGCCCGGTCGCTGCCATGCTGTTGTCGCCCAGCACCGGCTGGATCAACGCGCAACGTGTCGAAGCGTCGGGCGGCATGTTCGTGTGAGGGTGCGGCGGGCGTGCGGCAGCGTGTCGCACGCCCGCAAACGGGTCGCATTCGCACCAAGCCGCTATCATGGCCGGTTCCGATGACTGCGACGCCGAGTAAGACGTGAACGCGAAACCTCCGATGCACCCGATGGGCCGTGTGTTCGCCACCGTTGCCTTCATTGAGGCCCTGACCTGGGCGGGCCTGTTGATCGGCATGTACTTCAAGTATCAGGCGGCCGATCCGACCCCGGTCGGCGTACGCCTGTTCGGCCCGCTGCACGGGTTCGCGTTCATGGCCTACGTCGTGGTCACCGTACTGGCCGCCGTGAAGCTGCGCTGGCCCTGGTGGGCCGCACTGCTGGCGCTGGCCGCCGCCATCCCGCCGCTGGTCACCCTGCCGCTGGAGTGGTGGTTCAAGCGCCGCGGCCTGCTGGCCGCCCCGCAGCGCCGCCCGTAGAGCCGGGCTCTGCCCGGCTGCGTTCCGTTCCGGCGCCGATAACCCCCGCGCGCGGCGCGC
>NZ_JBMOWY010000093.1:0-7410 GCF_049310345.1 Stenotrophomonas sp. GZD-301
TTGCAAAGGGATCTTAATCATCTATAATGCACATCCATCGGCGGTGATGCAGATAGAAACTTGTTGAAAAACAGTTACTTGTGATTAGATTGGTTGCTTTAAGTGATGAATTTGATGGTAAGTTGGTTTGAGAGATAAGTTTTAAAAATATCGAAATTACCTGTTGACTTTTAAGAGATTAAGAGTAATATAGCCGACCTAGCTTGCTGGTGACGAACCAGGAAGAAGATCATTAAGAGAATTGAAGAACAACTTGTGTGGATTTTTACTGGTTGATTAATCGAAATAATTTTCATTGATTGATTGGTTTAAATTACTCGAAGTTTATTTGAGCGAAATTTAAGTCAGTAATTGATGAGCCAGAATTGGTACCTTGTCTTTAAATAAGGTACAAAATGATTTTAACTGAAGAGTTTGATCATGGCTCAGATTGAACGCTGGCGGCAGGCTTAACACATGCAAGTCGAGCGGAGAGAGGTAGCTTGCTACTGATCTTAGCGGCGGACGGGTGAGTAATGCTTAGGAATCTGCCTATTAGTGGGGGACAACATTTCGAAAGGAATGCTAATACCGCATACGTCCTACGGGAGAAAGCAGGGGATCTTCGGACCTTGCGCTAATAGATGAGCCTAAGTCGGATTAGCTAGTTGGTGGGGTAAAGGCCTACCAAGGCGACGATCTGTAGCGGGTCTGAGAGGATGATCCGCCACACTGGGACTGAGACACGGCCCAGACTCCTACGGGAGGCAGCAGTGGGGAATATTGGACAATGGGCGCAAGCCTGATCCAGCCATGCCGCGTGTGTGAAGAAGGCCTTATGGTTGTAAAGCACTTTAAGCGAGGAGGAGGCTACTTTAGTTAATACCTAGAGATAGTGGACGTTACTCGCAGAATAAGCACCGGCTAACTCTGTGCCAGCAGCCGCGGTAATACAGAGGGTGCAAGCGTTAATCGGATTTACTGGGCGTAAAGCGCGCGTAGGCGGCTAATTAAGTCAAATGTGAAATCCCCGAGCTTAACTTGGGAATTGCATTCGATACTGGTTAGCTAGAGTGTGGGAGAGGATGGTAGAATTCCAGGTGTAGCGGTGAAATGCGTAGAGATCTGGAGGAATACCGATGGCGAAGGCAGCCATCTGGCCTAACACTGACGCTGAGGTGCGAAAGCATGGGGAGCAAACAGGATTAGATACCCTGGTAGTCCATGCCGTAAACGATGTCTACTAGCCGTTGGGGCCTTTGAGGCTTTAGTGGCGCAGCTAACGCGATAAGTAGACCGCCTGGGGAGTACGGTCGCAAGACTAAAACTCAAATGAATTGACGGGGGCCCGCACAAGCGGTGGAGCATGTGGTTTAATTCGATGCAACGCGAAGAACCTTACCTGGCCTTGACATAGTAAGAACTTTCCAGAGATGGATTGGTGCCTTCGGGAACTTACATACAGGTGCTGCATGGCTGTCGTCAGCTCGTGTCGTGAGATGTTGGGTTAAGTCCCGCAACGAGCGCAACCCTTTTCCTTATTTGCCAGCGAGTAATGTCGGGAACTTTAAGGATACTGCCAGTGACAAACTGGAGGAAGGCGGGGACGACGTCAAGTCATCATGGCCCTTACGGCCAGGGCTACACACGTGCTACAATGGTCGGTACAAAGGGTTGCTACCTAGCGATAGGATGCTAATCTCAAAAAGCCGATCGTAGTCCGGATTGGAGTCTGCAACTCGACTCCATGAAGTCGGAATCGCTAGTAATCGCGGATCAGAATGCCGCGGTGAATACGTTCCCGGGCCTTGTACACACCGCCCGTCACACCATGGGAGTTTGTTGCACCAGAAGTAGCTAGCCTAACTGCAAAGAGGGCGGTTACCACGGTGTGGCCGATGACTGGGGTGAAGTCGTAACAAGGTAGCCGTAGGGGAACCTGCGGCTGGATCACCTCCTTAACGAAAGATTGACGATTGGTAAGAATCCACAACAAGTTGTTCTTCATAGATGTATCTGAGGGTCTGTAGCTCAGTTGGTTAGAGCACACGCTTGATAAGCGTGGGGTCACAAGTTCAAGTCTTGTCAGACCCACCATGACTTTGACTGGTTGAAGTTATAGATAAAAGATACATGACTGATGATGTAAGCTGGGGACTTAGCTTAGTTGGTAGAGCGCCTGCTTTGCACGCAGGAGGTCAGGAGTTCGACTCTCCTAGTCTCCACCAGAACTTAAGAGAAGTTCGGATTACAGAAATTAGTAAATAGAGATTTAGATCTTGGTTTATTAACTTCTGTGATTTAAGTATCACGGTATTAAGCATGACCTGACGAAGGCATGTTTATTCATTAACAGATTGGCAAAATTGAGTCTGAAATAAATTGTTCACTCAAGAGTTTAGATTAAGCAATTAATCTAGATGAATTGAGAACTAGCAAATTAACTGAATCAAGCGTTTTGGTATATGAATTTAGATTGAAGCTGTACAGTGTTTAAGTACACAGACAACAGATAGTAGCGATGAAGAATCGCACGGACAACACTCACTTGTAGGTGTTGACGACTGTTTGGGGTTGTATAGTCAAGTAATTAAGTGCATGTGGTGGATGCCTTGGCAGTCAGAGGCGATGAAAGACGTGATAGCCTGCGAAAAGCTCCGGGGAGGCGGCAAATATCCTTTGATCCGGAGATTTCTGAATGGGGGAACCCACCTACTTTAAGGTAGGTATTGCAACATGAATACATAGTGTTGCAAGGCGAACGAGGGGAAGTGAAACATCTCAGTACCCTTAGGAAAAGAAATCAATTGAGATTCCCTCAGTAGCGGCGAGCGAACGGGGATCAGCCCATTAAGTTATGTGTGTTTTAGTGGAACGCTCTGGGAAGTGCGAACGTAGAGGGTGATATTCCCGTACACGAAAGGGCACACATAATGATGACGAGTAGGGCGAGGCACGTGAAACCTTGTCTGAATATGGGGGGACCATCCTCCAAGGCTAAATACTCCTGACTGACCGATAGTGAACCAGTACCGTGAGGGAAAGGCGAAAAGAACCCCTGTGAGGGGAGTGAAATAGATCCTGAAACCGCATGCATACAAGCAGTGGGAGCACCTTCGTGGTGTGACTGCGTACCTTTTGTATAATGGGTCAGCGACTTATATTCAGTAGCGAGGTTAACCGTATAGGGGAGCCGTAGAGAAATCGAGTCTTAATAGGGCGTTTAGTTGCTGGGTATAGACCCGAAACCAGGCGATCTATCCATGAGCAGGTTGAAGGTTGGGTAACACTAACTGGAGGACCGAACCCACTGTCGTTGAAAAGCCAGGGGATGACTTGTGGATAGGGGTGAAAGGCTAATCAAGCCTGGTGATAGCTGGTTCTCCCCGAAAGCTATTTAGGTAGCGCCTCGGACGAATACCATAGGGGGTAGAGCACTGTTTCGGCTAGGGGGTCATCCCGACTTACCAAACCGATGCAAACTCCGAATACCTATGAGTACTATCCGGGAGACAGACTGCGGGTGCTAACGTCCGTAGTCAAGAGGAAAACAATCCAGACCGCCAGCTAAGGCCCCAAAATCATAGTTAAGTGGGAAACGATGTGGGAAGGCATAGACAGCTAGGAGGTTGGCTTAGAAGCAGCCACCCTTTAAAGAAAGCGTAATAGCTCACTAGTCGAGTCGGCCTGCGCGGAAGATGTAACGGGGCTAAAACTATGTGCCGAAGCTGCGGATTTGACATTAGTCAAGTGGTAGGGGAGCGTTCTGTAAGCCGATGAAGGTGTATTGAGAAGTATGCTGGAGGTATCAGAAGTGCGAATGCTGACGTGAGTAACGACAAAACGGGTGAAAAACCCGTTCGCCGAAAGACCAAGGGTTCCAGTCCAACGTTAATCGGGGCTGGGTGAGTCGACCCCTAAGGCGAGGCCGAAAGGCGTAGTCGATGGGAAATTGGTTAATATTCCAATACTTCTGTGTAATGCGATGAGAGGACGGAGAAGGTTAAGTCAGCCTGGCGTTGGTTGTCCAGGTGGAAGGATGTAGGTATGTATCTTAGGCAAATCCGGGGTACTCTATACTGAGATCCGATAGCAAGCTGTACTTGTACAGTGAAGTGGCTGATACCATGCTTCCAGGAAAAGTCTCTAAGCTTCAGTTACACAGGAATCGTACCCGAAACCGACACAGGTGGTCAGGTCGAGTAGACCAAGGCGCTTGAGAGAACTCTGCTGAAGGAACTAGGCAAAATGGTACCGTAACTTCGGGAGAAGGTACGCTGTTGTTGGTGATGGAACTTGCTTCCTGAGCTGACGACAGCCGCAGAAACCAGGCCGCTGCAACTGTTTATTAAAAACATAGCACTCTGCAAACACGAAAGTGGACGTATAGGGTGTGATGCCTGCCCGGTGCTGGAAGGTTAATTGATGGGGTTAGCGTAAGCGAAGCTCTTGATCGAAGCCCCAGTAAACGGCGGCCGTAACTATAACGGTCCTAAGGTAGCGAAATTCCTTGTCGGGTAAGTTCCGACCTGCACGAATGGCATAATGATGGCGGCGCTGTCTCCAGCAGAGGCTCAGTGAAATCGAAATCGCTGTGAAGATGCAGTGTACCCGCGGCTAGACGGAAAGACCCCGTGAACCTTTACTGCAGCTTGACACTGAACTTTGACCTTACTTGTGTAGGATAGGTGGGAGGCTTTGAAGTTGGAACGCTAGTTCCAATGGAGCCGTCCTTGAAATACCACCCTGGTAATGTTGAGGTTCTAACTCTGTCCCGTTATCCGGGACGAGGACCGTGTCTGGTGGGTAGTTTGACTGGGGCGGTCTCCTCCTAAAGAGTAACGGAGGAGTACGAAGGTGCGCTCAGCGTGGTCGGAAATCACGCGTAGAGTATAAAGGCAAAAGCGCGCTTAACTGCGAGACCCACAAGTCGAGCAGGTACGAAAGTAGGTCTTAGTGATCCGGTGGTTCTGTATGGAAGGGCCATCGCTCAACGGATAAAAGGTACTCTGGGGATAACAGGCTGATACCGCCCAAGAGTTCATATCGACGGCGGTGTTTGGCACCTCGATGTCGGCTCATCTCATCCTGGGGCTGAAGCAGGTCCCAAGGGTATGGCTGTTCGCCATTTAAAGAGGTACGCGAGCTGGGTTTAGAACGTCGTGAGACAGTTCGGTCCCTATCTACCGTGGGCGCTGGAAATTTGAGAGGATCTGCTCCTAGTACGAGAGGACCAGAGTGGACGAACCTCTGGTGTACCGGTTGTGACGCCAGTCGCATCGCCGGGTAGCTATGTTCGGAAGGGATAACCGCTGAAAGCATCTAAGCGGGAAGCCTACCTCAAGATAAGATTTCCCTAGGAATTTATTCCTCTAAAGAGCCGTTCGAGACTAGGACGTTGATAGGTTGGATGTGGAAGCATAGTGATATGTGAAGCTGACCAATACTAATTGCTCGTGAGGCTTGACTATACAACACCCAAGCAGTTGTATATGAAGCATCAATCGATTCATAAACATGCAAAGCAACTTGATTTAGTTAAACGCTTAGCTAAAATGAACAACGAAAAATCAGATTCAATCAGCCCATCTGTAAAGATTTGGAAAACGCAACGTATCACCCAGTGAATAAAACGAAGCAAGTATCCATACCAGTTGTGCTGGCGACCATAGCAAGAGTGAACCACCTGATCCCTTCCCGAACTCAGAAGTGAAACCTCTTAGCGCTGATGGTAGTGTGGGGTTACCCATGTGAGAGTAAGTCATCGCCAGCTCATTATTCTAAACACCCCCGTTCTAACGAATGGGGGTGTTTTTTTATTGGAGAATTTGTATCGTCAATTCTTTATATGATTATAATGGAAGAAATTCATATTAAATCTAATAAGGATATAACATGTCTACCGATCAACAATTCCCAACACCCAATAATTTAGGTATTGCAGTTTATACAAATAATGCAGAAGCTATTGGTAATACTCCTTTAGTTCGCATCAACCGTTTAATTAAAACTGGTGCAACTGTATTAGCGAAAGTAGAAAGTCGTAATCCTGCCTTTTCTGTGAAATGCCGTATTGGGGCTGCACTTATTGCAGATGCAGAAAAAAGAGGTGTGTTGAAAGAAGGCATGCATATAGTTGAACCAACTAGTGGTAATACAGGGATTGCATTGGCTTTTGTTGCGGCAGCGAAGGGTTATGCAATTACTTTGACTATGCCAGCCAGCATGAGTCTTGAACGTAGAAAAGTATTAAAAGCTTTAGGTGCTAATTTAGTTCTAACTGAACCGGCGAAAGGGATGAAAGGGGCGGTTGATGAAGCGGTACGATTAGCAACTGAACAGCCAGATGTTTATTTTTTGCCACAACAATTTGAAAATCCAGCCAATCCACAAATTCATGTGGACACAACTGGCCCAGAAATTTGGCAAGCAACAGGTGGGCAGGTTGATATTTTAGTTGCTGGCGTAGGTACTGGAGGTACGATAACGGGTATTTCTCGTTATTTTGAACAGGTCCAAAATAAGCCATTGTACTCAGTAGCAGTTGAACCTGCTGAGTCTCCAATTATTACTCAAACTAAAAATGGTGAAAGTATTACGCCTGCACCCCATAAAATTCAGGGGATTGGTGCAAACTTTATTCCAAAAAATCTTGATTTAGATTTGGTTGATGAAGTCTTACTAGTGAATAGTGAAGAAGCAATTCAATGGGCGAGAAACTGTGCAACTCAAGAAGGTATTTTGGTAGGTATCTCAAGTGGAGCTGCCTTGGCTGCTGCAGCTAAAATTGCAGAGCGTCCTGAAAATGCTGGTAAAACAATAGTTGTTATTCTTCCTGATAGCGGAGAACGTTATTTATCTTCTGTTTTATTTGAAGGTTTATTTGACGAATAAAATTAACTATGTAAAAAAGCCCATTAATAGATGGGCTTTTTTTATTTGATCTGAATTTATAATGCACTTTTTAAAGTTTTCTGATGACGTTTCACAGATCGAGCATATTTTTTTGCTTTGTGTCGTGTCCAGAAGCTTCGCTCATATCCAGTCGGTCCCACATTATAATAAGCTGTTGCTTTGAACCAACTATCAGCTGACTGATAATAGTGATTTAAGATATAAGCACCACATTGAATATTAGTGGTTTCATCATATAAATTCCCCGCACAAGTTTGTTGCCAATAACTTGGAATAATTTGAGTTAAACCGACGGCGCCAGTAGGAGAGCGAGCATTACTATTGTAACTAGACTCTTGCCTGATGACTGCTGCGAGTAAAAGAGGGGGGACATTATATTGGTCAGCACTTTGAATAATCATTGGAGATAGCCGATTGGCTGTGCTCGCTGGAACAGAATAAGCTTTTTGTAAGCCAGATGAGAGTTTATTTGAGCGCCAAGAAAATGAGCCACTGTTAGGTCCTAAGCTTGTACAC
>NZ_JBMOWY010000094.1:0-7134 GCF_049310345.1 Stenotrophomonas sp. GZD-301
TGGGTGGTGATCGCACGGGCCGGCAACGTGGCCTGCACATCGAAACGGAAGGCCGCCTGCGGGTAGTCGGCGAAGATCTGCTCGCAGATCGCGCGGGTGTCCAGGTCCTGGAAGATCACTGCATTGCGGCGCAGGGCGAGAAGCGCAGTCCACGGCTCCAGCGTAAGCCGGTAGCGGGCCAGGCCGCCGTCGCTGCCGAGCTGGGCCACCTCGGTGCACAGCCCGTGCCACTGGCGCATGCCGCCATCGGCGCGACGCACCTGCAGGGTCAGCGGCTGCTCCAGCCACGGCGCCATGTCCAGGAACGCATCGGTGGACAGGCAGTCGATCTCGAAACGGGTGCTGCCGCAGACCGCCTCCTGGCCCTCGAAGCGCTCCACCACCAGGCCGGAAGCCGGGCCGAGCAGCTGGATCAGACGCGCCTGCTGGGAGGGGGCGCCAAGGGTGGCCAACAACGAGGAGCGAGAGACATCCATATCGACAGGCTCTTGTCAGGGGGTGTGATGATGCGTGCGCCAGACTGCGGTCGCGTGACGCCCGCAGAGCCTGTTTCACGTCCATGTACCCGGCAACAGTAACAAACCCCATTGACGGGCTCTTTCACCGACCGGCTTCGCACGCCCCCTGACGTGTGCCTGCAACGCAGGCGGGAAGTGGCTCGATTTTGTCGCATTCAGCGCGACACGGGGCCGCTGCGTCAAATTATAGACAGGAAAGTGTGATGAATTGCCCGATATAGGGTGGATGCGGGGGGCAGGTTACTGGCGCTATCCACCAGGCGGATGAGCAGGGCATCGCATTGATGCAGCACGGGAGGAAGCAGGAGCAGGACGTGAAGGGGGCGTGCGCGGGTATGCGCTGCGCTATGGCTGCTCACAGAATGTCAGGCACGTACCGAGACGATTGAGCAGCGGTCGTACCGGCTCGTCATGCCGCTGGAAGCTCCATCGCAGCGAAAGGCCGCCGGCGCGGAAGCCGGGATAGGCGTAGTAGCGGAAGTTGTTGTCGGGGTCGTTAGGCAACGTAGACTCGATCCGGTAGGCCTCACTGCAGTGGCCATTGATGTACATGCCTGTGGGACGGAACGGGTCGTCCACTCCTGGCCAAGTGCTGATCAGGCTTTCGTCCAATACCGGGCAGAGCATCTTTCCATCAACTACCAACCCGTAGGAAACTACATCAGCCACGCGTTCACTCGGGCTCGTGCGCTTGAACGTATCTTTTTCGTCCAGCGACGGCATTCGGTAGAAGACAGTCGCACTGGGCCACAGGCGTACGCCAGAGATCCGTACCTCCATCATCTGTTCGCCAATCGCACCGGGCTCATTGGAATCGATCACCACGCCACGATGATCGAAAACATAGAAGTACTCCGTTGCTATTTCCGCAGGATTACCTGAGGAGACTATCGCCCGGAACGGCCAATTTTCGGGCGGATGATAGCTGCCCGTGAATTTCGATGTCAGCCTTTCAGGCCCAAAGGTGACCATCCAATGCGTCTTATCGTCAGGCGGGGTGACATCCCGGTACGCATCTTCTCCTTCCTGCGGATGGCACTCATAAATGCGGCCCTCCACCGTGCGGATCGTTGCGGGCGGCTTGGGGCAGTTGATCGGGCCGGTCGGTTCCGGGAGGGTCTCGAAGGGGCCGTGTGAGAGCGACGCGGCAGCGAGGACGACAGGAAGAAGCAGACTCATAGCTGATCGGTGTGCTGGACGTTGGGGCAGAGGATGGCTTCCCGCCTATTTGGGCGGACAGAAGGCCACACACACACCGCGGCGATTGAGCAGCGGCCGCACCGGCTCGTCGTGCCGCTGAAAGCTCCACCTCAGCTCAAGGCCGCCAGCGCGAAAGCCAGGATAGGTGTAGTTTCGAAAGTTGCCATCAGGATCATTCTTCAAATAGGACGTCATCAAGTAGGCCTCCCCGCAGTGACCATTGATGTAGGTGCCTGCTGGGTGATGGGGAACGTCCGGCCCCGGCCAACTGCTGACCTGGCTTTCGTCCAGTACCGGACACAGCATCTTTCCATCGACCACCAATCCGTAGAAGCCCACATCCCGCATCCGATCGGTTGGGCTCGTCCACTTCAGCTTCTCTTTGTCATTCGTCGGCGGCATGCGGTAGAACACATTTGCACGCGGCCAAAGGCGGATCCCGGAGATGCGCACTTCCATCATCTGTTCTCCAATAGCTTCCGCGTCGTTGGAGTCGATCACCACGCCGCGGCGATCGAAGATATAGAAGTACTGCGCGGACATCGCTGCAGGGTTGCGGGACGAAACTATTGCCCGGAACGGCCAATCCTCGGGCGGGTGATAGCTGCCTGTCCCCTGGGGTGGCAGTCGTGTCGAACCGAAGTTCACCTTCCAGTGTGTCTGCTCGTCAGGTGGGGTGACATCGCGGTAGGCACTCTCTCCTTCCTGCGGATGGCACTCATAGATCCGGCCTTCCACCGTGCGGATGGTGGCTGGGGGCTTTGGGCAGTTGATAGGCCCCATTGCTGCAGACGGAAGCGTCTCAAAGGGCGCCTGTGAGAGCGTCGCGGCAGCGAACAAGAAAGGTAGAAGCAGGCTCATGGCTGATCGGTGTGCTGGACGTTGGGGTGGGGGAGTGCTTCCGGCCTATTTGGGCGGACAAAATGCCAGACACACACCGAGACGACTGAGCAGCGGTCGTACCGGCTCGTCATGCCGTTGGAAGCTCCACCGCAGGGAAACGCCGCCGGCGCGGAAGCCGGGATAGGCGTAGTAGCGGAAGTTGCCGTCCGGGTCGTTCGGCAAGGTAGACTCGATCCGGTAGGCCTCGCCGCAGTGACCGTTGATGTACGTGCCTGCTGGGTGGTTAGGGACGTCTGGCCCCGGCCAACTGCTGACCTGGCTTTCGTCCAGTACGGGACACAGCATCTTTCCATCGACGACCAATCCGTAGAAGCCCACATCCCGCATCCGATCGGTTGGGCTCGTCCACTTGAGCTTCTCCTTGTCGTCCGGTGGCGGCATGCGGTAGAACACATTTGCACGCGGCCAAAGGCGGATGCCGGAGATGCGCACTTCCATCATCTGCTCTCCAATGGCTTCCGCGTCGTTGGAGTCGATCACCACGCCGTGGCGATCAAAAATATAGAAGTACTGCGCGGACATCGCTGCAGGGTTGCGGTATGAAACTATTGCCCGGAACGGCCAGTCCTCGGGCGGGTGATAGCTGCCTGTCCCCTGGGGTGGCAGTCGTGTCGAACCGAAGTTCACCCTCCAGTGTGTCTGCTCGTCAGGTGGGGTGACATCCCGGTAGGCGTCTTCTCCCTCTTCTGGGTGGCACTCATAAATGCGGCCCTCCACCGTGCGGATAGTTGCGGGCGGCTTCGGGCAGTTGATCGGACCGGTCGGTTCCGGCAGGGTCTCGAAGGGGCCGTGTGAGAGCGACGCGGCAGCGAGAACGAAAGGAAATAGCAGGCTCATGGCTGATCGGTGTGCTGGACGTTGGGGGGGGAAGCTTCCCGCTTATTTGGGCGGGCAGAATGCCAGACACACACCGAGACGATTGAGCAGCGGCCGTACCGGCTCGTCATGCCTCTGAAAGCTCCACTGCAACTCAAGACCGCCTGCACTGAAGCCAGGATAGGCATAGTAGCGATAGTTGCCATCAGGATCATTCTTCAAATACGACGTCATCAAGTAGGCCTCGCCGCAGTGGCCGTTGATGTAGGTGCCCGCTGGGTGGTTAGGGACGTCAGGTCCCGGCCAACTGCTGACCTTGCTTTCGTCCAGTACGGGACACAGCATCTTTCCATCGACCACCAATCCGTAGAAGCCCACATCCCGCATCCGATCGGTTGGGCTCGTCCACTTGAGCTTCTCCTTGTCGTCCGGTGGCGGCATGCGGTAAAAGACATTTGCACGCGGCCAGAGGCGGATGCCGGAGATGCGCACTTCCATCATCTGTTCTCCAATGGCTTCCGCGTCGTTGGAGTCGATCACCACGCCGCGGCGATCAAAAATATAGAAGTATTGCGCGGACATCGCTGCAGGGTTGCGGGATGAAACTATTGCCCGGAACGGCCAATCTTCGGGTGCGTGATAGCTTCCCGTTCCCCTAGGTGGAAGTCGTGTCGATCCGAACCTCATCCTCCAGTGCGTCTGCTCGTCAGGTGGGGTGACATCACGGTACGCATCCTCTCCCTCTTGCGGATGGCATTCATAGATGCGGCCCTCCACCGTGCGGATCGTTGCGGGCGGCTTCGGGCAGTTGATCGGGCCGGTCGGCTCCGGGAGGGTCTCGAAGGTGGCCTGGGAGAGTGACGCGGCAGCAAGAACGAAAGGGAGAAGCAAGCTCATAGCTGATCGGTGCCCATGCTGATGTGAATATGGTGAATGTGCGTGTCGTTGGTGGCGAACGCTTCGGTGTTCGCTCTGGTCGGATGAGCGAGGCCGAGTTGGTTGTATGTCAAGCGCCAAGGCCCACCGAGCCAGCCTAGAGTTTCCTGCAACCTGGCATTTGCAATATACGCATGGACCCGGCGCGAGAACTCACGCATGCGAGTGCGCTCGGCGGCCTCTGGCTGACCAGTCGCGATGGGATTGGAATTTGTCGACGATACGCGATGAAACTGGATCGTGACCGTGTGCTGCTGGTTGTTCGCGCCGTTCACCGTGGTACGCACATGGGTCAGGTCGATGGCCGAGGCATAGCGATGCCGCGTAGAGCCGATGTGGGGCCGCCAGGCGCCGGTGCTGCGGGCGTATGTGATGTCCAGGTCGTCCATCATCTGCAACAGGAACTCCATCGTGGCGGGATGGGTGCGCCGCAGCGTTTCGTCGGCGGTCATCCGGTTGCCGGGCTGGCCGTTGTCCTCGCGGAAGGAGAGGCGGCCCCGCCCACCGGTGGTGGACTGGTTGTTGAACTGAACCTCCCTGCCATCCGAGTTCAGGATGCGGTCGTGGAGGCTCGCGCCGTCCCCCGTGCCAGCGGTCAACCGTTCACCGTAGATGATGCGCAGCGCGGCTCTGAAGGTGCTGTTTTCGATGCGCGGGTGGTGTGTGCCATATGCCCGGGAGGCGTCGGCCCAGAGCTGATACGAAATCACGTAGTTGCCAAGGTCAAGCGCGCTTGGAATGTCATCGGACGTATGCGCTTGGGTGAAGTTGTTTCGAACGCCATCGGCCGGGATCTGATCGTTTCCACCGCCCCGGGTGCGCTGCATGCCGTTCGGGTGCGTTCGACGCACCGACAGGGTGCAGTTGGCATTCTCGATGACCTCGAGCTCAACCAGCGGTTGAACGTCACGATCACTATCGGTGCCAGTGGCGAGCGCGTGACGGGGGATCGTGAACACGTTTCCTGAAGCGAACTGCTCGGTCGGCTCCTTGATGAATACTCGATATCGGCCAGGGCCGGCCACCCTCACGTGGGCGTTGCCTGCCGTATCTGTCCGTCCGGTATCCATGTGAGGGCGTGTCGCGACCCGCCAGGTATCAGGTGCCTCCGGTGTGTTCCTGACAACGAGATAGGGCAGATTGCTGGCTGAGCTGGCTGCGCCACCGCTCATCATCTGCAGCCGTATCCTGGCGTAGTAGTCCGTATCGAACTGGCAGATGTTCATGGCAACGCCGTCGCGGTCGTTCTCGACGCGGACGGGTACCTGCAGGGCGGGGGCTTGCTGGGTCATGCGTGCGGCTCCATCGTGCAGGTCAAACCGAATCCATCTGGAAGGGCATGGCGACGGCGCCCGCGATCACGCTGACCTGCTTGTGCGCGGTGGCGTCATGCTGGAAGCTGCCGATGGTCTTCCAGGAGCCATCGTCGCGCTGGACGTCGATCTGGATTCTGGTGGCGCCGGCCACTGTCCAGAGGGTGGACGTCCCTTCCTTGGCATCGCCGATCCGGACGGTCAGCCCTGTTCCGCCGGTTCCCGTGGAGGCGGTGCGGGCGTTTCCCTGGCCATCGGTCAGTCGGTAGGAGAGGCCCTCGACAGGTGTGCCGAGTGACGTTCTGAATGCTATCTCCGTGGTGCCTTTGTGCGTGCCGTCGCTATGTGCCGTCATTGGGTGCCATCCTGGGTCGAGTGTCCATGCGGGTGCGCGCGGTTCAGCACCCGCAGCCTTCCTCGGCATCGAGGGTCGACTCTTCGATCGCCCAGCCGCCTTTGCCGATGTACGCGGTGACCGGTACCGGTTTTTCAGTGGCCACGGTGATGCTGCGCCCCGTGTCATCCGTGACGCCCTGGGCGAGGACGTCGCCATCCCGGGTGACGATCTTGTAGTAGATGTCCGGCCGGGGCGTGTCTTTGCTGTCTACCACCCTCAGCTTGCCGCGATACTTCATCCGTGGAAGCAGCAGTGCGGGCAGTGGCGCGATCCTGGCGGCGCGGCTTTCCCCGCCCATGAACGGATGCTGCCCGGCCTTGACGGTAAACGTGCCCGGGCAGCTGAAGGTGATGTTGCCGCCCTCCAGCGTGATCGCGCTGTTGCCGGCCTGCAGCACCACCTTCTGCTGGGCCAGGATGTCGATGCGATCATCGGTGGCGGTCACGGTGATGGCCTGGTCGGCCAGCAGCTCCAGCTCGCCGGTGTTGGACTGCAGGCTCACCGGGCCGTTGGCGGCAATCACCTTGACCGGCCCGGCCTGCGCAAACAGCGCCACGTGCTCGCCGGCCACGGCCGAGACGGTTTCCCCCGCGCTGACCTGCAGGTCCTGCTGCACGGTCATCTGCAGGTTCTGGCCGGCGTAGGCCACCGCGCTGGCCGGGGTGGTCCAGACGATGCGGTCCGGCGAGTCGGCCAGCAGCAGCGGGGCGGCGAAGCGCTCTACCGGGTCCTGGCCCGGGCTGCGCCCGCCGCCGGGTTTCATGCCGGACTGGCCGTTGACCTGGCTGCCGTACTTGCCCTCGGCGGTCGGGTCGATCCTGGCGCGCAGCTGGGCGGTGCTGGTGAGTGCGCCCAGCGGCGGCACGTCCTGCTTCTGCAGCGTGTCGTGCATTGCCTCCAGCGCCCGCTCGGCGCTGCGCAGCTGCTCGACCGCCTCATGGCTGTCCAGCACCGTGGAGGTGGCGTCCTGGCGGGCACTGGTGGACAGCAGCAGGCCCTGGCCGGCATGCACGTTGCCCCAGCCGTGGGTGGCCAGCTCGAAGCCCTGGCC
>NZ_JBMOWY010000095.1:0-6963 GCF_049310345.1 Stenotrophomonas sp. GZD-301
GGCTTTGTTGCACAAAGATTTGAAATGCAAAGCGCCCCTAATTGAGCCAAATTTAAGGCGTAACTTGGGTAAGTGGTCGACCTAATTCCGTAAATCTGTTAAGGACTGCTACACGTGCATGGATCTCATTCACTTGGCTATCAAAACTCCTTGCACTGAGTTTATCTCCTAATAATTTGATGCAATGCATCTTAGTTTCAACCAAACTTCGCCGATGATAGCCTGACCATTTTTTCCATAGTGTCCTGCCTAAACGTTTAATTGTTCGAAGTAATTCATTTCGCTCTAGCGAGCTACTCTTTGTATCTTTCCATGGTTTCGCATTTTTTCTAGGTGGAATCACCGCATGCGCTTGCCGATCTGCAATGACCTGACGGCATTGCTTGGTGTCATAAGCTCCATCGGTATAAACAGAGTCAATCCGCTCATCTTGTGGAATCTGATTAAGTAAATCACCAAGCACCTGTGAATCACTGACATTATTGGTTGTAAGCTGAACTGCTCGTATTTGTAGGGTTTTAGCATCTATACCAATATGAAGTTTACGCCATTGGCGACGATATTCAGGTCCATGTTTCTTGCGTTTCCATTCGCCCTCACCTAGAAACTTCATGCCTGTAGAGTCCATGAGTAGATGCAGCCCATCGCTACTTTTTTGGTAGCTGATTACAATATCAATATGCTTTTGTCTTCTACAAAGCGTGGTGTAATCTGGAGCTATCCAATTTAATCCGCAAAGTTTAATCAGACTTTGCACAAAGCCAGTGACCATACGTAAAGACAGACGGAATAAGGATTTAATCATTAAGCAGCATTGGATGGCTGCGTCGGAGTAGGTTTGATTTCGCCCTTGTTTGCCTTTTGATGGCGCATACCATTGCGTAGCAGGATCAAACCAAATGGCAATATTTCCGCGACTCATGAGTGCTCGGTTATATGCGGGCCAATTGGTTGTGCGGTAGATTTTGTGTGTAGGCTTCTTCATTTGAAAATTATATCGCTGAAAAACCCTTTACAGATAGGTTTGTGCAACAAAGCCCGCTGCAATTGTCAAATGTCACTAAAAACTGACCCACTATTTGCATCTAAAATTGACCCACGTAGTTGTTAAAATATTACAGTCGTGAAACTCAATTAATTGATGGCTAACTCCTCCTGATCTATTTTGGTTTGTCGTGGTTTAGTTCGCTTTGTTGCAATTCCCTTGGTACTCGATTCTTTAAAGCGCCAAGACTCATTGCCTGTTTCGACGATATGACAATGATGCGTTACCCCCGCCAAAATAGATATCCATAGTGCGATATGTAGTTGCAGAGTGCCTAACAATATTACTATCTAGGAATATTTTCATGGCCATGCCTAACGAGGCTGTAGCGAAACTCCCAGCCGAATTTTACCCATTAAAGCGGTCCAAATAACAAACATATTTCATGCTGCTATTCAAATTCCAGCTCACTAAAGCGCAACAACTTCGCTACTTTTCAAATAGCCGCGCATCACCAAAAATAAAATATTTGTACTTCGAGTTTTGCTACAACTTCAACGAGTCTGTAGTAAAAGGAATCCGTAAAGACACTTATCCACAGCACTCTCTGTATTGATTAGTAGTAGGTTAAAAGCCACGCAAACGATTTTACATAATCGCCACTTATGAGTAGTGACGTAATTTTAATGTGTCTCGACCTATTTTGAGCCTTCCAGCTGCGTTCGGCCAGAAGCGGACGCCAGGGTGTGCCTTAAAATCCTGCTAAACCCCTCCCAGCTAGCTCCGCCAATTACCGGCGCCTCACTGCATACCAATTGGAAGTCTTATAGCCAAGCGTTTGAGTGCGATTGCTAATTGCTCGCAATAAAACTGTAACATTGAGTCGTTATGCTCACCTCATTATCTGATTTCGTAATCAAAAATAAAGATTGATTACAACAACGAGGGTCTGGCAGCAATGATTCAACTTCAAAATATTACCGTCCAGTACGGACAAATGATTGCGTTGCATCCAACTTCACTCACGTTTCAAGAGGGACAGTTTTCAGTGTTGCTCGGTGCCTCTGGTGCAGGCAAATCAACAATGCTCCGTTGTCTTAACCTGATGCAAAAACCCACTAGCGGCAATATAAACATTACAATGTTAGGTTCATTGTTGGACAAAAAAATATTGCAAGAGCATCGTCGGCGTACTGGCATGATATTCCAGCAGCATCAATTAATTGGTCGACTTTCTGTTTTGCAAAATGTGCTAATGGGTAGACTAGGTTATCACTCGACGCTTCGTACTCTTTTTCCTCTATCGAAGGAGGATCAATCTATTGGATTACACAGCCTTGACCGCGTTGGGCTACTTCACAAAGCACTCTCACGAGTGGATGAGTTAAGTGGCGGTCAGCAACAACGCGTGGGTATAGCTCGGGCATTAGCGCAGCGACCGGCACTTGTTTTGGCAGACGAGCCTGTGGCAAGCCTTGATCCAGCAACCGCCAACAAAGTCTTGGCGCTCTTACACCAGATATGCAAAGAAGACGGCATAACCGCTGTAGTCAGCCTACATCAAGTCGATCTCGCTAAACGCTATGCTGACCGAATCGTCGGTCTGGCTCATGGCAAGGTTGTGTTCGATGCAATACCAGCGGCTCTGACACAAACGCATGTAACTGAACTCTATGAACAAAAAGCGTAATTGAATTCAAACATTCCAAATATTACTCATAACCATTGTTTAACTTAAGAACTGAGGAGAAATAACCATGAAAAAGCTATTCGAAAAGCTATTCGCTGTACTGGCTCTAATATCGTTTAGCCTCTTAGGTAGTGTCACATATGCCGCACCTAATCCTGACCCCGGCACATTAAAAGTTGCTCTCTTGCCTGATGAAAATGCATCAACCGTCATTAAAAATAATAAGCCTCTAGAGATGTATCTTGAAAAAGCTCTGGGCAAAAAGATTGAGCTTATTGTTACCACTGACTATTCATCAATGATTGAAGGAATGCGGTTCGGTCGTATTGATCTTGCATATTTTGGGCCCTTGTCTTATGTATTGGCCAAACAGAAAAGTAAGATTGAACCATTTGCAGCAATGCAACAAAAAGGCACAACAACTTATCAGTCAGTGCTAATTGTGAATAAGGCGGCGGGCATCAACAACATCACAGATATCAAGAAAAAAGCCGTTGCCTGGGGTGACAAGGCCTCTACATCCAGCCACCTGATCCCCAAATCAATGCTTGCTGATAAAGGATTATTTGCCGGAAAGGATTACAAGGAGCATTTCGTAGGCGCTCACGATGCAGTGGCGATGGCAGTTCAGAATGGACACGCGCAGGCCGGTGGTCTGAGCAAGCCCATTTTCAAATCGCTCGTTCAGAGCGGCTTGATCGATCTAAACAAAGTGAAGGTCTTAGTGGAGTCAAAACCGTTTCCTCAGTACCCATGGACTATGCGCTCTAACTTAAAACCAGAGCTAAAAGTAAAAATTCGTGCTGCCTTCCTCGATTTGAAAGATCCGAACGTGTTGAAACCATTCAAGGCTGATGGATTCGGGCCTGTAACAGATAAGGATTACGATGTCGTGCGTGATTTAGGTAGTTTGCTAAAGCTAGATTTTTCCAAGTTCTAATTTTTTGAGATCTCTACAATGAATACGAACTTCGAAGCCATATTGTCAGAGCAGCGCCAAAGCTGGAATCGAGTAGTTAGGTATGTGATATTGATTTTAGCTATTGTCGTCGGATGTTGGTATTACGTTGGTCTATTTGATGGTGAGCGTTTAGGCGAAGGCGTGCCAAGTCTTGTTAGTCTCATTGGTGAGATGTTCCCTCCCAACTTTAGTGAGTGGAGAGCATGGGTCAAGCCAGTGCTCGATACCTTAGCCATGAGTATTGCTGGAACCGCCATCGCTGTGCTTTTGTCCGTGCCCTTGGGTATTTTGGCTGCACGCAATACCAGTCCACATCCAGCGGTCTATCAGGCTGCGCGTGCTCTGTTAAATGTGTTGAGATCTGTTCCTGAGCTTATTATGGGTATAGTTTTCGTGGCAGCTGTCGGCTTTGGTGCACTGCCGGGTGTGTTGGCATTAGGCCTGCACTCAATCGGCATGATCGCTAAGTTTTTTGCGGAAGCGATTGAGCATACAGATCAAGCACCAGTTGAAGCTGCGCAGGCCGCAGGTTGCAGCCCGCTACAAGTGATATTTCATGGCATTTTTCCGCAAGTATTACCGCAAATGGCCGACACCGCGATTTATCGGTGGGAATACAATTTTCGCGCCTCAACGGTGATGGGAATGGTCGGTGCCGGCGGTATAGGTTTCGAGTTGATAGGATCGCTGCGTCTTATGCAATACCAAGAAGTATCCGCGATATTGCTGGTCATTCTTGGGATGGTGACGCTAGTTGATACATTCAGTTCATTCTTGCGTCGCAAGTTCAAGTAGCTAACCCATATAAAAAATCCGGTATACACATGAGGGTCCACATGAAACAAAAAATAGTTCTTACCCACTGGGTTCATCCTGAAATTATCGATTATTTACAATCTGTTGCGGATGTCGTTCCCAACATGACCCGCGATACTATGTCGCGCGCAGAATTGCTGGAGAGAGCAAAGGATGCTGACGCACTGATGGTATTCATGCCTGACAGTATCGATGATGATTTTCTTGCGTCCTGCCCTAAATTGAAGATTGTAAGTGCAGCACTCAAAGGCTATGACAACTTTGATGTCGATGCTTGTACCCGCCGTGGTATTTGGTTCAGCATCGTGCCGGACCTTCTGACCATCCCAACGGCGGAGCTGACAATTGGATTGCTTCTTGGCCTGACTCGCCATCTGGCCGAGGGGGATCGCCGTATCCGAACTCACGGATTTAACGGGTGGAGACCGGAACTATACGGAACGGGTTTAACAGGACGCACACTCGGAATCATCGGTATGGGTGCGGTCGGGCGAGCGATTGCGAAGCGCTTATCGAGTTTTGATATGCGGGTGCTTTATTGCGATGACATCGCCTTGAATCAAGAGCAGGAAAAGGCCTGGAATGCACGACAGGTGAGTCTCGATGAATTATTAAGTAGCAGTGACTTTGTTGTACCTATGCTGCCAATGACGCCGCAAACTTTGCACTTATTGAATGCAGAAACAATTGGCACAATGCGCACAGGAAGCTACTTGATCAATGCGTGTCGTGGTTCAGTTGTCGATGAATTAGCTGTTGCCGAAGCACTTGAATCTGGAAAATTGGCGGGTTATGCGGCAGATGTTTTCGAATTGGAAGAGTGGATCCGTGTTGATAGGCCAACAGCTATTCCGCAGGAGTTACTGACCAATACAGCGCAAACATTTTTCACCCCACATTTGGGGTCTGCGGTCGACGACGTGCGTTTCGAAATCGAGCAACTAGCAGCCAATAATATCTTACAGGCACTGACCGGCCAAAGGCCATCCGATGCTATCAATAATCCAATTTTGGAAGGCGTTAATTGATCAATCTTGAACGCGTAGTTACTTTTCTGGCTGTCGTGAATCGGGGTGGCTTTCGTGAAGCAGCCAAGCACACAGGGCTCTCACAGTCAGCTGTGACTCAGCATGTTAGGCGCCTAGAAGAGTCGCTGGGTGTCAATCTGATTGTGCGAAACAACGCAGGTAGTACGCTCACAGAGGAAGGCAAAGTGTTTTTGCCTTATGCGGAAAACCTAGTGCGCACCGGATCCAGAGCGTGCGCATTATTCGACACAAATCGTCTTGTAATAGGCGCGAGCTCGAATATCGGCATCTATGTATTGCCACCGCACTTGAGGCGGTTCAAGGAAACAGCAACTTGCAATTTTGATGTAGTCATTGGCGATAATCTTACCATTGTGAAAAAACTGGAAAACTTTGAAGTCGATGTGGCCATTATGGAATGGTGGGATCAACGAGAGGGATTTGATGCATGCGTTTGGCGAAGTGAAGCACTAGCTGTGATTGTGCCGGTGGAGCATCCGTGGGCCAAATTGGCGAGTATTCCATTAGATTGGCTGAAGGGAGAGAAATTGCTGGGGGGAGAAACAAGTAGCGGCACAGGGCGTCTGTTACAGCATTTTTTCGGAAGCGTGGCAGATTCTATTGGTGTATCTATGCAGCTTGGAAGCACAGAGGCGGTTAAACGGGCAGTACAGGCAGGCTTGGGTATTTCATTGGTGATCTCTTCGTCTGTGGTCGATGAGTGCGAGAGTGGTCGACTAAGAAGCGTTAAAATTGAAGGGATCACCCCCTACAAAAATCTTTACGTTATTTGTCGTGGCAATATGCTTGAAAATACACCATCGGCACATTTCAAAAAATTTCTACTTCAGTAGATGGATGGTATGTTGTTTATGCCAACAGTTAGAAAGTGTGAAGTTTGCCGTGACATATCATGATTTTAAGTTGATGGTAGCATTTTATTTATTTGCGTTATTTCTCTAGAAGGTAGGCGTCTAAATACTAAGTTTTCTACCTTTAAAAGGCCATATCGAACATCCACTTTAATCTGCGGTATCAAGAGAAGATTATTTTTTGCGAACATCCGCTTTGGGCACAACTGAGCCGGTTCTGGTGCTTTGAAATTAATTTAGATCAATTGCATCGCATATCCACCAGCTAACGTGTCCGTTAGTCTCACTAGCCCCTTTTCGGGTACATCTAGTGTGTCAGGTGCTTAGGCTCTAGCGCAAAAGGCGTACTCTTAATCTTCTCAAGACTCGCCTGTATCCAACCTGCTTTGGTCGCCTGATCATCACTGTGGTCAATGTCCGCGTCATTCAAACCCTTGAGCGCATTGATTTCTGCCAACTGTTCAGCGGTCAATGGCATAGGCTGCTCACCCTTACGGTAAATTTTTCTAGTAATTGGCATAGTATTCCTCCCGTTCTGTAGCATCCGCTTTACGTGCTGTGATGAGACGTATTATCTCACGTCCCGCAGAATCTTCCGAAACTAAGTGACC
>NZ_JBMOWY010000096.1:0-5582 GCF_049310345.1 Stenotrophomonas sp. GZD-301
GGCACGCTCCATCACCGCGCGCAAATCCCGCCGCTACGCGGCGTCGCCGCGACCAACGGTCGGGCGCTACCGTGTCTGGCCATCACCGCGCGCAAATCCCGCCGCACCGGTGGCGGTATGCAGGATCGGAGCGCCTCCGCCCATGCAACGCACAAAGAAAAAACCCCGCTGCATGAGCAGCGGGGTTTTCGGGGTGTAAACCCTGGCGATGACCTACTCTCGCATGGCTTAGGCCACACTACCATCGGCGCAGCTGCGTTTCACTTCCGAGTTCGGGATGGGATCGGGTGGTTCCACAGCGCTAATTTCACCAGGGAGACGGTTGGAGCGTCGCCATCCAAACAACGGATTTAGGCGCCTGCCTCTCATAGTTCTTGTGACGTAGCGTGCACTTGGATCTATCGACATGTCATGTCGGCCAAGGCAACTTGAGGTTATATGGTCAAGCCACACGGATCATTAGTATCAGTTAGCTCAATACATTGCTGTACTTACACACCTGACCTATCAACCACATAGTCTATATGGTTCCTTCAGGGGGCTTGTGCCCCGGGAGATCTCATCTTGAGGCGCGCTTCCCGCTTAGATGCTTTCAGCGGTTATCGCTTCCGAACATAGCTACCCGGCAATGCCACTGGCGTGACAACCGGAACACCAGAGGTTCGTCCACTCCGGTCCTCTCGTACTAGGAGCAGCCCCTCTCAAATCTCCAACGCCCATGGCAGATAGGGACCGAACTGTCTCACGACGTTCTGAACCCAGCTCGCGTACCACTTTAAATGGCGAACAGCCATACCCTTGGGACCGACTACAGCCCCAGGATGTGATGAGCCGACATCGAGGTGCCAAACACCGCCGTCGATATGAACTCTTGGGCGGTATCAGCCTGTTATCCCCGGAGTACCTTTTATCCGTTGAGCGATGGCCCTTCCATACAGAACCACCGGATCACTAAGTCCTAGTTTCCTACCTGCTTGATCCGTCGATCTTGCAGTCAAGCACGCTTATGCCTTTGCACACAGTGCGCGATGTCCGACCGCGCTGAGCGTACCTTCGAGCTCCTCCGTTACTCTTTAGGAGGAGACCGCCCCAGTCAAACTACCCACCATACACGGTCCCCGACCCAGATAATGGGCCCAGGTTAGAACGTCAAGCACGACAGGGTGGTATTTCAAGGATGGCTCCACTGCAGCTAGCGCCACAGTTTCATAGCCTCCCACCTATCCTACACAGACGAACTCAACGTTCAGTGTAAAGCTATAGTAAAGGTTCACGGGGTCTTTCCGTCTTGCCACGGGAACGCTGCATCTTCACAGCGATTTCAATTTCACTGAGTCTCGGGTGGAGACAGCGCCGCTGTCGTTACGCCATTCGTGCAGGTCGGAACTTACCCGACAAGGAATTTCGCTACCTTAGGACCGTTATAGTTACGGCCGCCGTTTACTGGGGCTTCGATCAAGAGCTTCGCCTTGCGGCTGACCCCATCAATTAACCTTCCAGCACCGGGCAGGCGTCACACCCTATACGTCCACTTTCGTGTTTGCAGAGTGCTGTGTTTTTGATAAACAGTCGCAGCGGCCTGGTTACTGCGGCCCTCTTCAGCTATAGCTCGCATGAGCCACCAAAAAGGGCGCACCTTCTCCCGAAGTTACGGTGCCATGTTGCCTAGTTCCTTCACCCGAGTTCTCTCAAGCGCCTGAGAATTCTCATCCTACCCACCTGTGTCGGTTTACGGTACGGTCTGCGTAAGCTGAAGCTTAGGAGCTTTTCCTGGAAGCGTGGTATCAGTGACTTCGCCTTAAAGGCTCGTCTCGGTGCTCGGTCTTAAAGGATCCCGGATTTGCCAAAGATCCAAACCTACCGCCTTTCCCCCGGACAACCAACGCCGGGTACACCTAACCTTCTCCGTCCCTCCATCGCACTTACGCGAGGTGCAGGAATATTAACCTGCTTCCCATCGACTACGACTTTCGTCCTCGCCTTAGGGGCCGACTCACCCTGCGCCGATTAACGTTGCGCAAGGAAACCTTGGGCTTTCGGCGTGCGGGTTTTTCACCCGCATTATCGTTACTCATGTCAGCATTCGCACTTCCGATACCTCCAGCAGACTTCTCAATCCACCTTCAACGGCTTACGGAACGCTCCTCTACCGCGTACATATAAATATGCACACCCCAAGCTTCGGTTCACTGCTTAGCCCCGTTAAATCTTCCCCGCAGACCGACTCGACCAGTGAGCTATTACGCTTTCTTTAAAGGGTGGCTGCTTCTAAGCCAACCTCCTGGCTGTCTGTGCCTTTCCACATGGTTTTCCACTTAGCAGTGAATTTGGGACCTTAGCTGTGGGTCTGGGTTGTTTCCCTTTTCACGACGGACGTTAGCACCCGCCGTGTGTCTCCCATACAGTCCGTCTCGGTATTCGGAGTTTGCAATGGTTTGGTAAGTCGCGATGACCCCCTAGCCATAACAGTGCTCTACCCCCGAGAGGATACATATGAGGCGCTACCTAAATAGCTTTCGAGGAGAACCAGCTATCTCCGGGTTCGATTAGCTTTTCACTCCTAATCACAGCTCATCCCCGTCTTTTGCAACAGACGTGGGTTCGGGCCTCCAGTACCTGTTACGGCACCTTCACCCTGGCCATGACTAGATCACCCGGTTTCGGGTCTACTGCCCGCGACTATGCGCCCTTATCAGACTCGGTTTCCCTTCGCCTCCCCTATACGGTTAAGCTTGCCACGAACAGTAAGTCGCTGACCCATTATACAAAAGGTACGCAGTCACTCTTTCGAGCTCCTACTGCTTGTACGCACACGGTTTCAGGATCTATTTCACTCCCCTCTCCGGGGTTCTTTTCGCCTTTCCCTCACGGTACTGGTTCACTATCGGTCGGTCAGTAGTATTTAGCCTTGGAGGATGGTCCCCCCATGTTCAGACAGGGTTTCACGTGCCCCGCCCTACTCGTCTTCACTGGAGTGGCCCTTTTAAATACAGGGCTATCACCTTCTATGGCCAGCCGTTCCAGGCTGTTTTTCTAGAACCATTCCAGCTTAAGGGCTAGTCCCCGTTCGCTCGTCGCTACTCAGGGAATCTCGGTTGATTTCTTTTCCTCTGGTTACTTAGATATTTCAGTTCACCAGGTTCGCTTCCAGCAGCTATGTATTCACTGCAGGATACCCGCAAGCGGGTGGGTTTCCCCATTCGGACATTACCGGATCAAAGCTTGTTGCCAGCTCCCCGATACTTTTCGCAGGCTGCCACGTCCTTCATCGCCTCTGACCGCCAAGGCATCCACCGTGTGCGCTTATTCGCTTGACCATATAACCGCAAGTTGCCTTGGGTTATATATATGACCTGGGGGTACAAAGCCCAGATACGAAATATAACGACTCAATTAATAAGAAGACATTTAAGTCTTCCGCCTTAGCCTCACGACACGTCAAGATAGAATCTCAAACGCTCGCTACGTCACAAGTTTTAAAAGAACACGTACCAGCCACAATGCTGATGCGTAATAAATTCTTTGTATGCGCTGATCATTCAGAGTTGGTGGGTCTGGGTAGACTCGAACTACCGACCTCACCCTTATCAGGGGTGCGCTCTAACCACCTGAGCTACAGACCCAATGTCCGTTCAGCTCATTGCCGTTTGCGCTGATAAAGGCGCAACGTGTGGTGGAGCCTGTCGGGATCGAACCGACGACCCCCTGCTTGCAAAGCAGGTGCTCTCCCAGCTGAGCTAAGGCCCCATATACGGGACTTTTCAAACCGGCCTGGCCGATTTGAAACTCTGAATGCAGGTACTTTGTGAAGACGCCCGACAGGACGATGTTGCCTTTGCTCAAAAGGAGGTGATCCAGCCGCACCTTCCGATACGGCTACCTTGTTACGACTTCACCCCAGTCATCGGCCACACCGTGGCAAGCGCCCTCCCGAAGGTTAAGCTACCTGCTTCTGGTGCAACAAACTCCCATGGTGTGACGGGCGGTGTGTACAAGGCCCGGGAACGTATTCACCGCAGCAATGCTGATCTGCGATTACTAGCGATTCCGACTTCATGGAGTCGAGTTGCAGACTCCAATCCGGACTGAGATAGGGTTTCTGGGATTGGCTTGCCCTCGCGGGTTTGCAGCCCTCTGTCCCTACCATTGTAGTACGTGTGTAGCCCTGGTCGTAAGGGCCATGATGACTTGACGTCATCCCCACCTTCCTCCGGTTTGTCACCGGCGGTCTCCTTAGAGTTCCCACCATTACGTGCTGGCAACTAAGGACAAGGGTTGCGCTCGTTGCGGGACTTAACCCAACATCTCACGACACGAGCTGACGACAGCCATGCAGCACCTGTGTTCGAGTTCCCGAAGGCACCAATCCATCTCTGGAAAGTTCTCGACATGTCAAGACCAGGTAAGGTTCTTCGCGTTGCATCGAATTAAACCACATACTCCACCGCTTGTGCGGGCCCCCGTCAATTCCTTTGAGTTTCAGTCTTGCGACCGTACTCCCCAGGCGGCGAACTTAACGCGTTAGCTTCGATACTGCGTGCCAAATTGCACCCAACATCCAGTTCGCATCGTTTAGGGCGTGGACTACCAGGGTATCTAATCCTGTTTGCTCCCCACGCTTTCGTGCCTCAGTGTCAGTGTTGGTCCAGGTAGCTGCCTTCGCCATGGATGTTCCTCCCGATCTCTACGCATTTCACTGCTACACCGGGAATTCCACTACCCTCTACCACACTCTAGTCGCCCAGTATCCACTGCAATTCCCAGGTTGAGCCCAGGGCTTTCACAACAGACTTAAACAACCACCTACGCACGCTTTACGCCCAGTAATTCCGAGTAACGCTTGCACCCTTCGTATTACCGCGGCTGCTGGCACGAAGTTAGCCGGTGCTTATTCTTTGGGTACCGTCAGAACAACCGAGTATTAATCGGCTGCTTTTCTTTCCCAACAAAAGGGCTTTACAACCCGAAGGCCTTCTTCACCCACGCGGTATGGCTGGATCAGGCTTGCGCCCATTGTCCAATATTCCCCACTGCTGCCTCCCGTAGGAGTCTGGACCGTGTCTCAGTTCCAGTGTGGCTGATCATCCTCTCAGACCAGCTACGGATCGTCGCCTTGGTGGGCCTTTACCCCGCCAACTAGCTAATCCGACATCGGCTCATCTATCCGCGCAAGGCCCGAAGGTCCCCTGCTTTCACCCGAAGGTCGTATGCGGTATTAGCGTAAGTTTCCCTACGTTATCCCCCACGAAAAGGTAGATTCCGATGTATTCCTCACCCGTCCGCCACTCGCCACCCATAAGAGCAAGCTCTTACTGTGCTGCCGTTCGACTTGCATGTGTTAGGCCTACCGCCAGCGTTCACTCTGAGCCAGGATCAAACTCTTCACTTAAAAACGCATAGTCCGAGGACTAAAAATTTAAAGCTGCAGATGCTTGACCGCTGGCAACGTTTCGCTTGCTTTAAAACAATTGATATGTTGCTTGATCAAACGTCTGCAAGATGGACAATCATCCTTCCTGCAGGCGCCTTCACAAGATACCTGCGCATACTGTCAAAGAACTTTGGAGTCGGCCTCAGCGCCT
>NZ_JBMOWY010000097.1:0-4980 GCF_049310345.1 Stenotrophomonas sp. GZD-301
CTGCCCGGCTGCTCTCCGTTCCGGCATTGCAAAGCCCGCGCTGCGCGCGATAGCCGACCAACGGTCGGCTCTACCGGTGCCGCAGGATCGGAAGCCGTCAAACAGAAAACGGCGCGGATTTCTCCGCGCCGTCGCTGTTTTCAGGTGTGCCGACCCGCGGTCGGCACCTGCCGCGTCATCAGAACTTCGCGGTGAACTCCATGCCGAACGTACGCGGCTCGTTGAGGAAGCCGGTGAGGTTGTTGAAGTCGATCGCGCCGACCACGCGCACCTGGTCGGTCAGGTTGCGACCGTACACGGCCACGTCGTACTGGCCGTAATCCCAGTTGTAGCCCAGGCGCAGGCCGCCTTCCAGCGACGAACGGCTGCGGAACTCCGGGGACTCGTACAGGAAGAAGTTCACTTCGCTGCGGTAGGCCCAGTCGGTGTACACGTACAGTTCGCTGGCATCGTTGATCGGGAAGCCCGCACGCAGGGTCAGGTTGTGGATCCACTTCGGTGCCTGCGGCAGCGGATTGCCGTTGACCAGCGCGTAGGTGCCGCCGTTGATCACGGTGGTCGGGTCGGTGATGGTGCAGCCGCCACCGCAGATCGCCACCGCCAGGTCGCGGTCCTTGATCTCGGTGTCGTTGTAGCTGCTGCCCAGGGTGAGCAGCACGTGGTCGGTCAGGTAGGCCTCGAAGTCCAGCTCGGCGCCCTGGCCGATGGTCTTGTCGGCGTTGAGCAGGGTGGCGGTGTTGTTGCTGCCGCCCACCGCGATCAACTGCTGGCCGTCCACGTTGTAGCGGAACACGTTGAAGCCCAGGCGGGCGCGACGGTCGAACAGGTCGGCCTTGATGCCGGCTTCGTAGGAGATCACCTTCTCCGAATCGGCCTGCGACACGCCGCCGAAGGCCAGACGGCCCTGGATCGACGGGGCGCGGAAGCCCTTGGCCACACGCGCGTAGGCATTGAGGTTGTCGGTGATCTGGTACACACCGCTCAAGTCCCAGCTGACGTCGTCGACATCGCTCTTGGCGATGTACGGGCCGCTGACCGCCGTACCGCCCTGCACGGCCTGCAGCACGCTGGCGCTGAAGTCTTTCTTGTCCTGCGTATAGCGCACGCCACCGCGCAGCTTGAAGCGCTCGGTCACGTCGAAATCGCCGGAGGCGAACGCGGCCCACGCCTTGTTGCGCTGGGTCTGCACGGCGTGGCCGGTCTGCGGATTGCCCGGGGTGAGCGAGTCGTAGTTGAAGCTGTCGATGGTGACGTCTTCATCGAAGTAGAACACGCCCGCCTGCCAGTCGAAGCGGCCCCACTCGTTGGATTCCACGCGGAATTCCTGGGTCCACTGGCGGTGGTGCGGCAGGCCGTCGGCCGACTCCGACGGGAACGGGATGAAGCCCGGGCCATAGTTGCCCGCGCCCAGGAAGGCCGCGCCGTAGCCGCCGTCGATGTCGCCGTGGTTGAGCGACTCGGCGGTCTCGTAACCGGTGATCGAGTGCAGCGTCACCCGGCCCAGGTTCCACTGCAGGCGCGCGCTGCCGCCCCAGGTTTCCAGGTCCGAGAAATTCTCGCCGTCGGTGGACACTTCGTCGCGGTCGAAGTTCTCGACCAGCTGGTTGGTGCCCGGCTTGATGATGTTGGCGCGGAACAGACGTGCGGTGCCGTTGAGCTTGCGCTTGTGCAGGTTGAACAACGCTTCGACGTCGTCACCCTCGTACAGGAACTGCACGCGCGCGGCGGCTTCGTCGTAGCCTTCAAAGCCCTGCGCCGGTGCGTTCTGGCGGGTGTTGGTCACCCAGTCGTCGCGGCGCTGGTACAGCGCCGACACGCGTGCCGACCAGCGGTCGGTCAGCGGGCCGCCGTAGGCGCCCTGCGTGTTCCAGGTGTTGTAGCTGCCGTAGGCGACCTTGATGTAACCATCGGCATCCTGCGACGGACGCGCCGAATCGAACTTCACCACGCCGGCCGGGGTATTGCGGCCGAACAGCGTGCCCTGCGGGCCGCGCAGCACTTCCACACCGGCCAGATCGAACAGCGGGAAGCCCTTCAGCAGCGGGCTTTCCTGCACCACGTCGTCGTACACCAGCGACACCGGCTGCGAGGCATTGAGATCGAAGTCGGTATTGCCCAGGCCGCGGATGTAGAAGCGCGGGAAGGCTCGGCCGTAGGACGATTCAATGTTCAGGCTGGGCACGCGTGCCGACAGGAAGCGGATGTCGTCGCCGGCCGAACCGAGCACGTCGAGCTTTTCGCCCTGGATGGCCGAGATCGAGACCGGCACGTCCTTGGCGTTTTCCACACGGCGCTGTGCCGTCACCTGCAGGGTATCGAGGGCGACCGGATCCTTGGCGGCGGGGGCGTCCTGGGCTGCGGCCGTCAATGGCAGCAGGGCGGCGAGGGCGATGACGAGCGGGTGCACGGACGGAAACCGGCCGTGGGCAGTGCGGTTCGGGAACATGGCGTTTTAGGCTGTGTTGGGAGGGGTGGTGGACCGGCGCTACCAGACAATTGTTGCAGTACAGCAACAGCGTCGCAAATTCCGGTCATTCATTACCAAGATCCGGCCACGCGGGTGTGAAGGCCGCCGCGCGGGCATGGCCCGGATTTGGCAGGATGGCGGGGTTGCCGGCCAGCGGCCGGCCCTGCTCCCTTCCAGCCAGGTACATCGCCATGACCCAGTGGTACTTCCACAGCACCGCCCAGCCCGACCGCGTTGGACCGCTCGACGACGATGCCGCCCGCCAGTACGCCCGCAGCAACCCGCGCGCGCTGGTCTGGTGCGAAGGCATGAGCGGCTGGATGGCGATCGGCGAGGTGCCCGAGCTGCTGGTCAGCACCGCCGCCCCGGTCGGCGCGCCGCCGCCGCTGCCGGGTTCGGCCGGCGGCAGCCAGCGCGCCGACGACATCGAGTTCCGCATCGTCGGCCATGAAATGCAGTTCGTGGAGATCGAGCTGGACCCCGGCGAGAGCGCCATCGCCGAAGCCGGCGCACTGATGTTCAAGGATGCCTCGGTGCAGATGGACACCGTGTTCGGCGACGGCTCGCACAGCGGCCAAGGCGGTGGCTTCATGGACAAGCTGATGTCGGCCGGCAAGCGCGTGCTGACCGGCGAAAGCCTGTTCGCCACGCTCTACACGCACACCGGCCAGGGCAAGGCCAAGGTCGCCTTCGCCGCGCCCTACCCCGGCACCGTGCTGCCGATGAAGCTGGACCAGCATGGCGGCCGCCTGGTCTGCCAGAAGGACAGCTTCCTGGCAGGCGCGCGCGGCGTGCAGATCGGCGTGCAGTTCCAGCGCAAGATCATGACCGGCCTGTTCGGCGGCGAGGGCTTCATCATGCAGAAGCTCGAGGGCGACGGCTGGGTGTTCATCCATGCCGGCGGGTGCGTGGTGGAGCGCGAGCTGGCCGCCGGCGAGCGCCTGGACGTGGACACCGGCTGCGTGGTGGCCTACCACGCCAGCGTGGATATGGACGTGCGCCGCGTGGCCGGGATCAAGAGCATGGTGTTCGGCGGCGAAGGCGTGTTCCTGGCCACGCTGACCGGCCCCGGCAAGGTATGGCTGCAGTCGCTGCCGTTCTCGCGCCTCGCCGGGCGGATGTGGATGGCCGCGCCCCAGGCCGGTGGCCAGAGCCGCGGCGAAGGCTCCGTACTGGGCGGGATCGGCCGCATCCTGGACGGCGACAACCGCTTCTGAGGCCGGCACGACCCGGTATGCTATCGCCCATTCACTTTCCGCCGATGCCATGACCGCCTTCCGCCAGACCCGTCTCGTGCTGTCCGTTGCCCTGCTCGGCCTGCTGGCCGGCTGCGGCGGCGATCCCGTCCGCCCGACCCCGCCGCCGGCCGCCACGCCGGTCGCGCAGGCCAAGCCGGTGAAGATCGGCGTGGCCCTCGGCGGTGGTGCGGCCAAGGGCTTTGCCCATATCGGCGTGATCAAGATGCTTGAAGCCAATGGTTTCGAGCCGGTGGTGGTATCGGGCACCAGCGCCGGCAGCGTGGTCGGTGCGTTGTATGCCAGCGGCATGGACGCCTTCGAGATGCAGTCCAAGGCCGTGGCCCTGGATGAAGCCAGCATCCGCGACGTGCGCCTGTTCTCCGGTGGCCTGGTGCAGGGCCAGAAGCTGCAGGACTACGTCAATGCGCAGGTCGACAACCGCCCCGCCGAGAAGCTGAAGAAGCCCTTCGCCGCAGTGGCCACCAACCTGGATACCGGCGAGCGCGCGGTGTTCGTGCGCGGCAACGTCGGCCAGGCCGTGCGCGCGTCCAGCAGCATCCCCGGGGTGTTCGAACCGGTGAAGATCGGCAAGAACAGCTTCGTCGACGGCGGCGTGGTCAGCCCGGTGCCGGTGGATGCGGCGCGCCAGCTCGGCGCGGACATCGTCATCGCCGTGGACATCTCCAGCAAGGCCAGCGGCAAGTCGCCGACCGGCATGCTCGGCATCGTCAACCAGTCCATTTCGATCATGGGCCAGCGCCTTGGCGAGCAGGAACTGGCGCGTGCGGACATCATCATCCGCCCGAAGGTGCTGGAGATCGGCGCGGCCGATTTCAGCCAGCGCGGGTACGCGATCCTCGAAGGCGAGAAGGCCGCGATGGCGGCCATGCCGCAGATCCGCGCCAAGGTGCAGCAGCTGCAGCGCGCGCGCGCCGCCGCCCTGGCCCCGCCGCCGCCCAAGCCGAAGTGCGATGAGCCCTCGCGCGTGGGCAAGCTGATGGGCCGCAAGGAAAAGTGCGAGGGCTGAACGCCTGCACCGCTGGCGGCGCCTGTTGGCCGGCTGCGCTTCGGCGGGGCATCTGAATGCCGCCGGGTAGAGCCGACCGTTGGTCGGCTGCGCTTCGGCGGGCATCTGAATGCCGCCAGGTAGAGCCGACCGTTGGTCGGCTGCGCTTCGGCGGGCATCTGAATGCCGCCAGGTAGAGCCGACCGTTGGTCGGCTGCTTTTGATCGGACCATCCGGGCGCCTTGGCGAAGGGCAGCCGACCAACGGTC
>NZ_JBMOWY010000098.1:0-2500 GCF_049310345.1 Stenotrophomonas sp. GZD-301
GCATATTCCTTCAAAACTAGATAACATTTGCTACATATTATATGGTTAAGTCCTCGATCTATTAGTATTCGTCAGCTCCACATGTCACCATGCTTCCACCTCGAACCTATCAACCTGATCATCTTTCAGGGATCTTACTAGCTTACGCTATGGGAAATCTCATCTTGAGGGGGGCTTCATGCTTAGATGCTTTCAGCACTTATCCCTTCCGCACATAGCTACCCAGCTATGCCCTTGGCAGAACAACTGGTACACCAGCGGTGCGTCCATCCCGGTCCTCTCGTACTAAGGACAGCTCCTCTCAAATTTCCTACGCCCACGACGGATAGGGACCGAACTGTCTCACGACGTTCTGAACCCAGCTCGCGTACCGCTTTAATGGGCGAACAGCCCAACCCTTGGGACCGACTACAGCCCCAGGATGCGATGAGCCGACATCGAGGTGCCAAACCTCCCCGTCGATGTGGACTCTTGGGGGAGATAAGCCTGTTATCCCCGGGGTAGCTTTTATCCGTTGAGCGATGGCCCTTCCATGCGGAACCACCGGATCACTAAGCCCGACTTTCGTCCCTGCTCGACTTGTAGGTCTCGCAGTCAAGCTCCCTTATGCCTTTGCACTCTACGAATGATTTCCAACCATTCTGAGGGAACCTTTGGGCGCCTCCGTTACACTTTAGGAGGCGACCGCCCCAGTCAAACTGCCCACCTGACACTGTCTCCCGGGTCGATAAGACCCGTAGGTTAGAATTTCAATACAGTCAGGGCGGTATCCCACCAGCGCCTCCACCGAAGCTAGCGCTCCGGTTTCAATGGCTCCCGCCTATCCTGTACAAACTGTACCAAAATTCAATATCAGGCTACAGTAAAGCTCCACGGGGTCTTTCCGTCCTGTCGCGGGTAACCTGCATCTTCACAGGTACTATAATTTCACCGAGTCTCTGGTTGAGACAGTGCCCAAATCGTTACACCTTTCGTGCGGGTCGGAACTTACCCGACAAGGAATTTCGCTACCTTAGGACCGTTATAGTTACGGCCGCCGTTTACTGGGGCTTCAGTTCAGAGCTTCGCTTACGCTAACCCCTCTCCTTAACCTTCCAGCACCGGGCAGGTGTCACCCCCTATACTTCGCCTTACGGCTTCGCAGAGAGCTGTGTTTTTGCTAAACAGTCGCTTGGGCCTATTCACTGCGGCTTTCCGTTAAGAAAGCACCCCTTCTCCCGAAGTTACGGGGTCATTTTGCCGAGTTCCTTAACCAGAGTTCTCTCGCACACCTTAGGATTCTCTCCTCGCCTACCTGTGTCGGTTTGCGGTACAGGCACCTTTTATCTCGCTAGAAGCTTTTCTTGGCAGCGGGGAATCAAAGACTTCGCTCCATAAGGAGCTTCCCCATCACAGCTCAGCCTTCACGATAAGCGGATTTGCCTACTTATCAGCCTAACTGCTTGGACGTGCACAACCAATCGCACGCTTCTTCTATCCTTCTGCGTCCCTCCATTGCTCAAACGATAAAGAGGTGGTACAGGAATATCAACCTGTTGTCCATCGCCTACGCCTGTCGGCCTCGGCTTAGGTCCTGACTAACCCTGAGCGGACGAGCCTTCCTCAGGAAACCTTAGGCATTCGGTGGACGGGATTCTCACCCGTCTTTCGCTACTCATACCGGCATTCTCACTTCTAAGCGCTCCACCAGTCCTTCCGGTCTGACTTCACTGCACTTAGAACGCTCCCCTACCACTGATACCATTGGTATCAATTCGCAGCTTCGGTGGTGTATTTAGCCCCGGTACATTTTCGGCGCAGAGTCACTCGACTAGTGAGCTATTACGCACTCTTTAAATGGTGGCTGCTTCTAAGCCAACATCCTAGTTGTCTAAGCAACTCCACATCCTTTTCCACTTAATACACACTTTGGGACCTTAGCTGGCGATCTGGGCTGTTTCCCTCTTGACTACGGATCTTATCACTCGCAGTCTGACTCCTAAGGATAAGTCATTGGCATTCGGAGTTTGACTGAATTCGGTAATCCGATGAGGACCCCTAGTTCAATCAGTGCTCTACCTCCAAGACTCTTACACTTAAGGCTAGCCCTAAAGCTATTTCGGGGAGAACCAGCTATCTCCAGGTTCGATTGGAATTTCTCCGCTACCCACACCTCATCCCCGCACTTTTCAACGTGCGTGGGTTCGGGCCTCCATTCAGTGTTACCTGAACTTCACCCTGGACATGGGTAGATCACCTGGTTTCGGGTCTACGACCACGTACTAAACGCCCTATTCAGACTCGCTTTCGCTGCGGCTCCGCCTCTTCAGCTTAACCTCGCACGGGATCGTAACTCGCCGGTTCATTCTACAAAAGGCACGCCATCACCCATTAACGGGCTCTGACTATTTGTAGGCACACGGTTTCAGGATCTCTTTCACTCCCCTTCCGGGGTGCTTTTCACCTTTCCCTCACGGTACTGGTTCACTATCGATCACTAGGGAGTATTTAGCCTTGGGAG
>NZ_JBMOWY010000099.1:0-4511 GCF_049310345.1 Stenotrophomonas sp. GZD-301
TTCAGTGTAAGTACCTTCTACAAGTACTCCACCATCACGGTCTACGCTGATTGTCGCAGTTTGAGTACCAGCATCATAACTTACTGTCACATATTGACCGATTGTTAAGTTAGTTTGAGAACCAATTAACAAGTTACTTAAGTCAATCTTATCAGCCTGATCATCTGTTGCAGTATCACCTACATGGAAGTCAGTCCATACATCTACACCACCACCTGTTGTGTTACCACCAGTTGCGTTAGTTACGCTTGCAGCAGTTAATGTGTTGTAGATCAAGGTATCAGAGCCATTACCAAGAGCAAATGTATCATTTGCCGCAGTACTTACTGCAAGGCTATTCAACTCTTGACTCAAG
The DNA here is from genome assembly GCF_049310345.1 of Stenotrophomonas sp. GZD-301. Taxonomy (NCBI): domain Bacteria; kingdom Pseudomonadati; phylum Pseudomonadota; class Gammaproteobacteria; order Lysobacterales; family Lysobacteraceae; genus Stenotrophomonas; species Stenotrophomonas sp. GZD-301. The sequence continues at coordinate 356 of NZ_JBMOWY010000099.1, forward strand.
TTAATCGTCAATGAAGAAGTGTATTCACTACCATCGATCACTGAAACCAACTTGTAATCAATCACATCAACAGTCGCATTTGCCGCGCTGTCTAATGGTTTGTAGAAGTAAGAACCATCATTGTATAGATACAATGTACCCTCACCTGTATTCACTCCTTGACCAGCAGCTAGTTCATAAGTGCCAGTTGTTGAGTTCATTACATAGAGTTGAGTACCTTCTACTACATCATTAGTAAGGACGTTTCCAGTAATCCAGTCGGTTTGACCATCTGGTGTGTATTGGTCTAGATGAGTCGCTGTAGTTGTTACTACAGAGTCTAGAGTTACCACACCTAGTGAAAGTACACTGGATAGACTGAATACAACTCGATAAGTACCTGCTGATAAATGCGGTATATCTGCTGAGTATGCTGGAGCACCCAACACTCCTGCCAATGCTGTTGCAGAACCAGAGTATGCTGTATCTACCCATGTTCCACCAACGAACTGCTGAATTGTATATCCAGTTGTTGGGAAAGCAGACAGACTCAACGTCGCAGTGTAGTTTAGCTGTACATGTACATCACTTACTGTATTTGCAGCAATCACAAACTGGTCTGATGTTACAGTACTACTGAGTACAGGAAGCGGGATTGGGAAACCAACCAAGTTACCGATGGTCACATTACCACTCACCACATCCACAACTGGATCTACCACTGGTGACATACTGATTGTTGCATCATCTATATCAGCTGTTACAGACGGTGTTGGAAGTGTAGCATCTGCCGAAGGATCTGCTGTATTCCAAGTTACATCAACATCTGGTGAACCAACTTGAACATGTAATGTAGCGGTATCAGTTCTACCAGTCACTGGATCTGTCACTGTGTAAGTGAAGCTATCAACTTTACCTACATTCGCCATATCCGCAGTTGCCTGATAACTATAAGTACCATCTGCATTAATAGTCAGAGTTCCATATACACCCACAACCGTTGCTGGAGTACCGACTACAACCGACTCTGTATTACCATTTTCAGCAGTCACTGTGGTTACGACTGAAGTTGTTGTAATGTAGTCTGGTACATAATTTGTACCATAAACAGCAGAGTTATCGTCAGAGAGCACATTACCAGTTACAGGGTCAACAACCAGTACAGGTGGTTGAGTGATATCACCATGATTTAGCGTGATATCCGCAGTAACACTACCTAGAGCTGTAAGTAATGTGTTGCTTTCCATGAACAACTCATAAGTACCGGCACTTAAGTTATCAATCTTGAATTGAACTTCAGAACCAAAGATACCTAACAAGTCAATCACACCAGTATCAGAGCTATCTGCAACTACAGTACGAGTGCCATCTGGATTTACCCGTGTTAGTACCACATGTAAACCGTCGACAACCGTAGCAACCGAACCAAAGTTCACTGCAATAATGGCATCTGTCAGATTACCTGGATCAACTGTAAATGTCGCTGTACCTTCTTTAGCTCCGATAACGATACCACCCACACCGAGTAACCAGTTATAGCTAATCGCGTTATCAAGTACCTCAGTCGTTACAGGATAAACCATGTCTATTTCAGCTGAAGCAACGTTATCCATTGCATCTACTGGAAGCGGACTAGTAATTACAGCTGGTTGAGATGGATCTGCATCGTTCCAGGTCATATCTACACTGTCACTATCGAGACGAACATAAAGTGTCGCCTCAGAAGTGTTACCTGTTACAGGATCAAGCAAGGTGTAGGTAAATTGATCTACCTGACCTAGGTTTGCACCATCTACAGTTGGGGTATAGGTGTAGTTACCATCTTGATCAATTACTAATGTACCGTATGCACCAGTGATCGTTGCACCAGCAACTGGATCAACCGTAACACCATTCACTTCAGAGATCACAGCATTGCTACTTGCCGCATCAACTTCACCAGTGAGGCTTGCATCTTTGATGACATTGCCAGAGATCGGCTCAACTGAGTAACCAGCCACGATGTATGGATTGTAGACATCCATCGTACCAGTTAATGTTCCGCCTAAACCTACACCGACTAAACCTTCATATCCAATGAATGCACGGTACTGACCAGCGTCCAATCCTTCAAGTACAGCTGTTGGTGTACCACCGATTAGTGATAGATCAATGAGTGATGCTTCTGGGTTAGTACCACCAATCGATACCCATTCACCTGTTGTTTCATCAAATTTTTGAACAACAATCGCATAATCGCTGAGTAAATCTGCTGTGATTATGGCATCGAAAGTAAACGTTGCTGTGCCTTCACGGTTTGGATCAACAGTAAATTCAATTGCATCGTTACCAAGCAATTGTAAATCCAGACCAGCTAACGATACAGCTACAAGATAACTTGCACTACCTAACGCTACGTCATCAGCAACAAGCAATGGTTCTGGGTTAATTTCTGCTGTTACAACATTATCCACCGCTTTTACAGAACTCAATTGGATATTGAGATTTGCTTGAGCCGTATCACCAGTCAGAGGGTCAGTTAATGTGTAAACAAATACATCTGTTTGACCCACACCTGCTGCACTTGCAGTAGGCGTATAAATGTATGAACCATCAAGATTGATTTCCAAGGTACCGTAAGTACCATTAATGATCGTACCATCTGCTAGAACAGGTTGACCGTTAACTGCGCTTACAACAGTTGTTGGAGTCACAACGTCTACTTGACCAACATCATTTATTTCTGTAATGACATTACCATCAGCAACTTCAGTATAGTAGCCGCCTACTTGTGTTGTGTCATAAACATCCATTGTGCCTGTTAATGTACCAAGTAAACCAATACCAGCTAATCCATTATATGTCATGAACGCACGGTATGTGCCTTCCTCTAATCCGTCAATAACTACACTCGGAGTTCCACCTAGCAGAGTTAAATCTAGAATATCAGCTTCACCACCACCGTAAACAGAAGTCCAATCACCTGTTACTGGGTCTAGTTTTTGTAGTACCAATGAGTAATCAGATAAAACATCTGCACCAAGCAATGCACTATAGGTAAATGTCGCGTTGCCTTCTTGACCAGCACCTACTGTAAAATCAATTGCTTCAGAACCAAGTTGTAAATCAAGTCCAGCCAGTGAAACCAAGGCTAGGTAAGTTTCACTACCTAAAGAGGCATCATCTTGTACAAGCAATGGTTGAGGTGCAAGTACAGCTGTATCAGTGTTATCGAAAGCAATGATAGAGCTTGCAAGAGTATAAGTTTGCGTATCTTGAAGTGTACTAGCGTTTCCTGCGAGGTCTGTGAATGTCGCAGTAGCATCAACAGTTAAGTCTGAATCTGCTGCAAGACCACTACCAGCTACATCAACTGTCCAAGTACCTGCTACGGCATCAACTGTGGCTGTATAGTCAACACCATTTACAGTAACCACAACACCTGTTGTTACTGCATCTGTAGGGATGTTGGTCAATGTACCTGTTAAGGTCACTGATCCACCAGCTTCTGTCGCATCCAAGATGTTATCAGCAGTAACTGGGTCAATTGCTAACACAGTTGTAGTGATATCAGGTGGAGTAACATCTAGAGTTACCGTTACATCTGCATCTGCAACATCAAGGTTACCTTGTGCATCCACTGCTTCTGCATGGATGGTCACAGGGCCTTCGCCTGTGACAGGAATCGCTGCAGTGATGAAGCCGTTTGCAAGGTCAGCTGCTGTCACGGTGTAGTTAGTACCGTTGATATTCACTACTGTGCCATCGATTGCATCAGGTCCCAACGCCACTTGTGCATTGAAGGTACCGTCTGTGCCTAGCTCGTCTGCATTCAAGATACCGTCGCCATTTAAGTCTTCAGGAATCGTGATCGCACCGATCAGGTCTGCAGGCAAGGTATCTACAGTCACGGTGATATCTGCATCTGCAACATCAAGGTTACCTTGTGCATCCACTGCTTCTGCATGGATGGTCACAGGGCCTTCGCCTGTTACAGGAATCGCTGCGGTGATGAAGCCGTTTGCAAGGTCAGCTGCTGTCACGGTGTAGTTAGTACCGTTGATATTCACCACTGTGCCATCGATTGCATCAGGTCCCAACGCCACTTGTGCATTGAAGGTACCGTCTGTGCCTAGCTCGTCTGCATTCAAGATACCGTCGCCATTTAAGTCTTCAGGAATCGTGATCGCACCGATCA